>JAHJLU010000160.1 GCA_018821745.1 Myxococcota bacterium
GACCCGGCGCACCCACCAATGAACATCACCAGCACAACCCAGAAAGGTGCCATCCGCGCGAGCCCGCCTATGGATGGCCACGCCTCGAAATCCACGGAGGCGAACCCCGTTGTGGTCATGAGGGAGACGATCTGGAACAGGCTGTCACGGAAGGGACTGGTGGTCCCGAACCGGATGGCAAAGGCCACAATCACCGCAACACCCAGGGTGATGAGCAGATAGGTCATGAACTCACCGTTTTGCGCATAGACCCTGAACTGCCCCTTGAGCAGCACGTAGGCATGGAGGGCAAAGTTGGCCCCGGCGAGGAACATGAAGATGATGATAACCCACTCCACGTAGGCGCTGTGGAACCCGCCCACCGAGAGCCCCAGGGGCGAAAATCCCCCCGTGGCCATGGTGGCAAAGGCATGGGTAATGGCCTGATATACTCCGGTCACGGGAGCAAGCAGCACAATCTGCAGCAGGGTGAGCCCCCCGTAGACCATCCAGAGGATCGCCGCGGTCCGGGTGAGGCGCGGCGTGAGCTTCTCTTTGGTGGGACCGGGCACCTCCGCCCGGTAGAGGGAGTACCCGCCAATCCCCAGAAAGGGAAAGAGGGCAATGGCCAGAAGCACAATCCCCATTCCCCCGAGCCACTGGGACATGGCCCGCCACATAAGTATCCCGTGGGGAAGCCCGCCCCGCGCCCCGGGGCTGCTCCAGAGCCCCCGGCTGACGATGGACGCGCCCGTGGTGGTGAACCCGCTCACGGACTCGAAGAGGCAGTTGGAGAAACTGCAGAACTCCTGCCCCAGTTTCTTCTCTCCGGCAGAGCAGGAGGTGAGAACCATTCCACCCGTCTTTGTGCCCTGGTCTCCCGCGGCGGCAAAGAGGGGACGGGGCAGGCGGGCGTAGTAATAATAGGGGAGCGCGCCCACCACCGACATCACCAGCCACCCCACGGTCACCACCATGAAGGCGGCCTTGGGAGGTGCCTGCCGCTTGTCAGGCCAGCGTTTCCCCAGAATCCACAGAACCGCACCCAGAATTGCCACGGTGAGAGTGGCCAGAATCAGAGCGAAGAGATCCTCTTCTCCGTAAAAGAGGGCCGTCAGGAGCGCAAAGAGCATTCCTCCCGAGGCGACACCCATGACACCCCCCACGGACAACAGCAGCGTTCTCGCCATGACCATGGGGTTACCTCCTGATGACCTTGTCTCCCGACTGCTCCCAGAACCCCTCCAGGGGCTCGAGGGATGAACTCAGGGCAAAGCACAGGGCTCGATCTCCCACCTGCAGTTTCGTGTCACCATCGGGGATGACCACGCGGTTCCCGCGCACCAGGGCACCCACCAGGGTCTGTACGGGGAATGAGAGCTCCCGCACCAGGCGGTTGACCATGGGGGAAGTCTCCTGGATGGTGAACTCCCGCACCTTGGTTCCTTCCAGGGGAGAGAAGCTGTCCAGCTCAAAGCGGCTGTTCTCCCGGAGCATGTGGAGGATATGCTCCACCGCCACGGAGCGTGGAGAGACGATCATCCCCAGGGGCAGCCCTGCCAGGCGCTGAGCCAGCTTTCGCTTGCGCACCACGGTGACCGTGTGGGGCACTCCCGCCTGCTGGGCCAGCATGGAGGCGACGACGTTGACCTCGTCCTGACCCGTGGCCGCCACGAAGAGGTCCAGGGATTCACCTGCCTCTTCCGTGAGGGTCGCCAGATCCGTGGGCTCCGAGTCAATGACCAGGATGGATTCGTTACGCTCCGCCAATGCAAGGGCAGCTTTTTTGCCCGACACCAGCATCTTGACGCGGATTCCTTCCCGTGCCAGCTTCTGGCCTATCTTTTCCGCCAGGACCGTCCCCCCGGCGATCATCACCTGACGATAGGTGGACCCCTCGGCGGTGAAGGCCTTGAGGATCTGACCCAGCTTCTGCACGGGGGCGATGATGTAGATGAGATCTCCCTCGGCGAGGAGCATGGTCCCCCGGGGAATGGAGATCTCTCCCTTGCGTATGACCAGTCCGATGAGGAAGGGCAGTTGTCGCGCTTTTCTCAACTCTTCGATGGTCTTGCCCACCACGGGGTGCCCCTTCTTCAGGGTGAGCCCCGCGACGGCCACCTTCCCGGAGACAAACCGAATAATCTCATCAAGCTGGGGATACCGGACCTTATCGACAATGCGCCGCACCGCCAGGACCTCGGGGTGAACCACCCAGTCCACGGGGAGATGCGTTTTAAGGGTAATATCCAGTTCCGACAGCAGCGTGTCGGAGCGGAGCCGGGCCATCTTGCGAATTTCCGGCTTTCCGTAGGCCTTGGCCATCATACATACAACGATGTTAGTTGAGTCGCTGTCGGTTACGGCGACGCAGGCATCTACCCGGGCGATCCCCGCGGCCAGCAGGATCTCAGGCTCGGTTCCACTGCCCAGCACTCCCTGAACATCGAACCGCTCCTGGAGCAGCTCCAGCTTTTCTCTACCCGACTCGACGACGGTGACATCGTGGCCCTCACGGGAGAGTTTTCCCGCGAGCGCTGACCCGACCTCACCGGCTCCCACGATAATAATATCCATAGGTGCCTCCTGGGGGCACTTTAGGCAATCAGCATGAAAAGTCAATCAAAGTAGCCCTGTGGGTGTTGTGGATGATCACTTTCCTGTGCTAGGCTTTTTTCCATGAAAACTTTCACCGACGAGCCCCTGCATACCATCTACGCCCACCTGAAGGCCGTTCTGGAGCAGGCCTCACCCGGCGCATTTATATCCATAAGGGTCTGCGACCCCGATGGGGGCGCGGGGTTTTATGCCGGTGAGCCTATCACCGTGGCCGGTGAAACCTGCCGGCTGCGGAGTATTGCCTCCTGGGCCACCCTGGGACAACTTCTGGGGAGTCAACTCATGACCCCGAAAAGCGACGGGGAAGGATATATCACCCTCTCCTTTCGAAAGCTCCACCGGGAGAACTCCTTCCACACCCACGGGGCCGATCCCGTGGAGAAGTATGGCGTCGACTCGGAATTTATCCGCATCGTGAAGACCGAGGAGCCGGCCTTTTACCACTACCTCGCGCTGGCCCTTGAGAAGGCCGGGGTGGACAGGAGAGCGCGTATTCTGGAGCTGGGCTCCAACCGCGGTGATCTGCTGGAGCTCATTCTTTCCATGAACGCCTCCTGCAGTGAACACCTGGAGTTTGTGGGGATTGACCACTGCCCCTCGGCCACAAAACTCGCCCGGGAGCGCTTTAACAAAGAGCGCTTCCAGTTTCTGGAGAAGGATCTGGGAGCCATCGAGGAGCTCTCCCTTGACCCCTTTGATCTGGTGATCTCCATCGGCACCCTGCAGAGCCCAGAGGTTGACTTCCACCGGACCCTGCGCACCGTGGTCCGCGATCTTCTCACTCCAGGGGGAGCCCTCATCCTCGGGTTCCCCAACTGCCGGTGGATTGACGGCCAGATGGTCTATGGCGCCCGCGCCCCCAACTACAACTACCCGGAGATGTCCCTGGTGATAAAAGACCTGGCATGGTGCCGCAGATACCTTGCACAGCACCGCTTCCGTGTGACGGTTACGGGCCGGGAGTACCTCTTCCTCACGGCCACCCCCCTGGGCAGATAAATAATCGCATCAATTGTTGGCGCTGATTATCTCCTTGAGGGAGACCTCGCGGTTTCTGAATCGCACGGCGCTCTTTTCGGCTTTGAGGTGGATAGCGCCCCTGGGGCAGTTATGGATACAGGCGTAGCAGATTTCACAGTCACTGAGGTATCGGGGCGCTTTCTCCACCACAATATTAGACCTGGGGCACACGCTGGCACATATGCCGCAGCCATTGCAATCCTGGTTGATCTGGAACTTGCCCGGGGCCTTTTTGGCCGCGCGGTGATACGTCACAGAAGAGAAGAAGGTAGTTATCCGTGACGCAAATGGGTTTGGGGCGTGGATCCGCTGGGCCTTCGTGACCCGCTCTGCAATGAGCGCAAGCTGGGCCTCAATCTCCTTTGAGGTCTCCTTCGCCAGCTGGTCGGCAATGTCGAACATGGGAAGATAATTGTCCACCATTTTGATTTTGGCCGTAAAATCAAACCGCGTCTCCACCTCTCGGGCCAGCGATCGGAACCGGCGAAGGCCCCCTCCGTCCATATTTCCGTAGGTCATGATGGCAAAGGTATAGGGTGCCTCCAGGACCGCCTCCCGCAGGAAGCTCTCCACGGATTTGGGGACCCCGAAATAGTAGCAGGGGAAGACCACTCCGATCTTGTCATCTTTAAAATAGCGCTTGTCCTCTTTTAAAACCCTGGGGATGGAGAGCAGCTCTCCCCCCAGTCTCTTGGCCACACAGAGAGAGTTACCCGTGGCGGTAAAATAAAAGATTTTCATGGGGACCTATGAGGGGAAAAGAGGAATAGAGTGCCTCCCTTATATCGGGAATGTACAATAAAGGCAATGATCCCCTGCGTAACCCTTGATCTTCCTTTCATGCCGGAAAGTTATAATCTCCCTTAATTTTTTTCTTCCTCCACCAGGGAGATGAGTTCCTGCCAAATAGTCCATGCGCTCACCCAACGGCGACATAGCAGGAATAACGTTGCACCAATCCGGTTTAGGCAGAAAAGGAGCTGCAATAAAAACCGCCATGGACCACAAAGGTAAAGCCTTTTCCCCTCCCGGCAAAAAGTAGCCCCACGGCGAAGCGTTTAATAAGGGTGAGTTCCAAACATAAGTCATAGAAGTAACTTGCCATTTCACTAATGTGACCCATGTCTCCCTCCACAATTCCAGAGCCCCAATCGCACGGTTTTAGCGGCTAGCATTTCCCCATTGTCTCTTCCAAAGGCCGTGACTGATTCACTTTTCTTCACTTTTTTTTATCCACGATAGCCAATGAGAGAGAGCGCTTTACATTTCGTACGATTTTGGATAAAACCCGCCAATGATTTTTCATTATCTGGTTCATCATGGGAATGGGAAAGATAGGTTTATGCACACTGCTTCCAGGTTGATTTTATCAATAACTTTTATCATTTGGGTCATTGCGTGTGACGACAGCAAAGGTGATGACACCAACAACAATACTTCCAATATCGAGGTCTGCGACAACGGAATTGACGACGACCTGGATGGCCAGATTGATTGTGAGGACGCGGAGTGTCATGCTGACCCGGCGTGCCGTCCCGCGACCGAGACGGTGTGCAACGACAATCTGGATAATGATGGTGACGGATACGTGGACTGCGATGACGCCGATTGCAATGGCTCCGCTGAATGTCCCGCCTCAGAGTTCTGTAACGACGGTCTGGACAACGATGGTGATGGACAGGTGGACTGCGACGACACTGATTGCGTCGATTCTCCCTACTGTATGGTTCCCGAGATCTGCGACGACGGCCAGGACAACGATGGTGATGGACAGGTGGACTGTGAAGATACAGACTGTGAGGGGTTTGTAAGCTGCTCAACTACCGGCGAGATCAACTGCAATGACAATATTGATGCCGACGGGGATCACGCCTTTGACTGCGCAGACAGTGACTGCGCCGCTGTGAGCCACTGTCAGGAGGTGGAGACGCTGTGCAGTGACAACATTGATAATGACGGGGATGGCGCCATTGACTGCGCAGACAGTGATTGTGTGGCCCTGGGCGGATGTTCAGCAGGGTGCAACCCCCACGGGGACTACATAGAATCAAATGATTTTTCTAATGATACCTGGTATGGCATCAACAACCCTCCGGAGAACACAGGGCTCGCCTTTGATCCTGCCGGATATTCCCGGGTCACCATCGGCGGATGCATAAATCCCAAAACCTCTCCTGGCTACTACGTTGACGCCGACACCTATTTGGTGTCTGTAGTGGGTGACGGTATCGTGCGTGTGGTGCTGACGCCAGACTCAACACCTCTCGGTCCCTTGTGGGTGGGGATAGGTGACAGTAACCCCAACTCCGGGTTCTATGGCTCCGGGCGAACCATCTCTCTCGCTCCGGCGGTAGCCGGCCGTGCTTCCTTCAGCGCCGGTGACTATATACGTATCTCCGTCTGGCAGGAACTCCCCGCCGCATCCTCTCCCACCACCTATAGTTTGCAGTTAGTGCAGAACCGCTATCCCTGTGCCCCCCTCACCGGGAGCGCGGACTACATTGAGGCAGGAGACGACGCCTCCAATCGCGGCAACGATATGGTGCTCCTGAACAGAGGCCAAACATATGCCACTGAGACAGACTCTCCCGATGATCGGCCCGAAGAGACCGGTATCACCACAACGAGCGGCGGATGTTACCTTATCTCTGGTGTATCCGCTGCTGTTGACAGTCCAGATGGGTATCTGATGGACAGAGACACCTATGAGTTCACCACTGGCCCCGACACCTCCGAAGTGGCGATCCGCATAGATTGGCCGGCCGGCATTTACAATGACATGAGCCTCAACATGATGAAGGCCTACGATTACAACGACATGCTGAGCATGTCCTTCGTGTGGGAGGTAGACAGGCCGGAGATGCTGCAAACCACTGTGGAACCCAACACGACCTACTGGATCGTGGCAGGATCCTTCTACAACGGTGGCGCGTTCGTGGGACCCTCAGACTATGACATTACCCTCTGCGCGTTTTAGCACCCGGTCTCTTTGAGGAAACAGGGCATCCTGTCGGGCTTCGGGGTCCTTCCCCGGCTGCCTCATGGCTGGTATTCAAAGGCGCCCACATCGATGCCGCCGCCCGCCGGCCTCAGAGCACCATCAAAGTCCACCGTCAGGCCATCAATGGCGATCCCCTGGTCAATGGCAGGTGATCCGGGCTGCAGATGCAGATCGTGGGCAGGGCCGTCAAGGAGCAGCGGATCAACGGTCCAGTTGCCTTCGGCGCCGGAGAGGTCCACACAGTCCGGGTAGTCGTGGGAGCACGCGGTTGGCCCGTATACCACATTGTGTTCCACCGTGAGAAAGGGGTCCGCCTCGGTCCCCAGACCGCTGTCATCGCCCTGGGGGCTCACATAATATACCCTGCCCGAAGAAGCTTCGCACGTCACCACGGGAGGAACGTGACCTTCATCGGGACGACCGGGTTCGCCGTCATTTCCCTAATTGCCGTCGCATCCCGCCGCAAACAGCAAAAACATACTGACAATCAAAACTTTACATGACTTCATGGCTCTCCCTGCGGGGGATGACTTCCCGTCTCCAGTGCCGCACAATCCGATCGCAGGCGGGGAATTTTCCAAACACCCTGCTGTGCGCACCCGACTCATACACTCCCAATAAGTATACGATCAAAGAACTGTAAAGCCCAATGTGTGGGTTGTCAAGCGGCCCGGGGGTTGTCGGAGCGGGTGTTTCAGTTTGAGTCTCCCGCAGTGGAGTGTGATTTCAGTTTTTAGAAGGCATGGGGGCTGCAAAAGGAGTTGGTCGGCAGATCCCCGGAGTGTTTCACAACTGGGACGCGATCTTGTCCAGAGTCACCTTGAGCGCGGCGTCACGTGCGGCAGCGTCGGCGCCCTTGCGGCCGGCCAGATCAAAACTGTGGCGCGCGCCGGGGTACACGGTCACATCATAGATGTCGTCGACCTTGAGCTGGCGCGCGACCTGCCTGGACTGGATCTGGCGCCTGCCCGGGCCGTACCGGGTGCTGCAGTGGACAACAAGCGAGTCCCTGCCGCCGTGGAGGATCGTCAGCGGCGCGGTGGCATAGAACTTGTTAAAAACCGGCTTTTTCTTGCTCTTGGACAGCGGGATGAAGCCGTCGAAGCCGCAGCCGGGGTAGTAGGCGACGCCCATCTGGAACGCGGGGCGCCCGGGCTTAACATCGGGGATGGTGATGTCGAACTTCTTGCCCCTGGTCTTGCGGAAGTAATCGAGGGCGTGGTCGAGCTGCCAGTGGAGCGCGACCATCACCATCGTCCCGCCCTGGGAGAATCCCAGCAGTCCCATACGATCACAGTCGACCTCCGGCCTATCACAGAAGAAGCGTGCGGCCGCGTCGACATCGTAGAAGCGCCCCACGATCTGCTCCGACCGGTCGTCGAAGGTTTTGGGGATCCTGGCGGCGTCGGTGTGCTTGTCACAGAAGCCGCGTGCGGAGTAACTGGAGGGCAGCAGCACGGTGTAGCCGAGCCTGGCGAGGCGATGGGACCACGTTGCGAACTGGTCCTCCATCTGCGGACTGCAGGGCCTGTCGGACTTGCTCCGGGGCATCTGCAAGAGGCCGCCCGAGCCGTGGAGGACCATCATCGCCGGCCGTTTCCCCACCTTCCTGGACCACCTCGGCCGCACCAGCTTCCCGGGCACTGCGAGGCCCTGGGCATGCAGTGACGCGGGGATCGTGACGTCGAGGACCTCGACCCCGATCACCGTGGCTTCACTCTCCACAGGACCCGGCTTTATATCGCTGTGGGCAAGACCCTGGAGTGAGGCACCCTGTCTGTTCTCGCTGACCGGCACATCGCCTGCCGTCGAGAAGTCGTCCCAGTGGCCGACGCAGCCTGCACAGAGGGCGGCCACACACATCATTGTCATTGCCATTGTGTTCGTGAGAGTCATCGAGATACTCCTTCTTCATCAAGAAAAAGTCACACTCGTGTCTGAATCGGCAGACCATGGACTCCACTGCCGCATAGCGCCAATCAGCGGGGGGTCCAGTGGAGCGGTAGGACTCTTATTCGCATTTTAGAACTTGTCAAGCGGGAGATGGTGGGGTTTGGGGGTTTATTTTTCCTCCAGCGCATAAAGTTCATCCCTTGTCATGAGGCGCTTGTCTTTGTTCCCCTTTTTAAGCCGCTGCAGCTCCCCCGTGGAGAGTTTTATCAGGCTCCCCTTTGTCCATTGATAGACATCGAGGAAGGAGATGATCTCTTCCTTGTTGGCGGGCTCGGGATTCTCTTTAGTGCCGCCCGGGACCTGTTTCTCAAAGGGAATGGGTCTCGTAATCGAGCCCTTGTGTACCATGTAATCTATACCGCCCTTTTGAAGCCACTCAAGGGTTGCATTGGTCGACCATCGGCCATGTTTTTTCAACTCCTGATAGTCAGTCCTGTAACTCCCCAGAACAGTGAGGGTCTCTTTGAAAAGGTAAAATACCTGGGTAACCAGCTGTTCCTTCACGGGGTCCTCGGCTTTGGCGTTCTCTGGACCGGGACACTGCTCCCCGAAGATGTCCCGCTCCGTGGTGAGGATCAGGCCGCCTTCCGCTGTTTTATGTGAAGTGACGGGGAGGTAAGAGCGCCCGATGCAGACGGGGTGCTTGCCCATAACTGCAAACCGGGGGAGGTAGCCATCTCCCCTCTTCACCATATGGAGAAGGCAGGGAACCCGACGATGTAGTGGGCAGGGGCGACGGGATCCCTGTGTCATTGCGTCCTCGACCTCATGAGGTGGATGAAGGGGCTGAGGGAGTGGCAGCGCAGGCTCGAAGTGATCTGCCCACCGGTGCGGGGGGCGCCTCCCTGTGGGCCCGGATTACTCGGAACGCCTCACGTGGTGACCGCGGACCCCGTGTCACGACTTGGGTTTGCCTCGTGCGGGAGCACCACATGGGCCGTTCCATCTTTGAAACACCCCTTGCGCTCACCACGCGAGGCGGATCACACTTTTGGAACTTGAATGGGGGAAGGAACGCACGGCCGGGGTAAATATTGATCCGGCTCATGTGGTCACCCCATGGCATGAAACCACACTTCTGCCTGGCCTCAGCGCAGACCACACGAGCCAAACCAAAACCTCCACGGCCATGAAGCAGAAGGCCCCGCTCCATGGTTGACGGTTCCACGGATACCCCTCTTTATGTCAACACCGACGGAGCCCTCGCCGTGGACGAACAGGGTACGCCCCTTGAGTACTGTGTGGTAGACGATACGTTCATTATAGAGCATTCAGGGAACTACGGACCCTGCCTCATGCTCTGCGAGCGCCTCCAGGAATAAGCCCAAAGCCCTTTCAACTTGACGTGTGTGCCATGCGTGTTACCTTTAACGCTGCGTTTTCTATTATCAATGTTCAGAGAACTTATTATGATACAGATTTATTCATTTCTTTTGTCCTGGCTGCTTGCTCTGACAGTGACTCCCGGTGCCACTACCCAGACGACTCCCGCCACTGAACAAATGGAGAAAGGCCCCGCACCCATCAGTGGCGAAAAAGAACAGGCCAAACCGAACAACACCCAAACCTCCCCCCTCCGTTTTGAATTGGCTGGACATCTCGGGCTGTTTGAAGCTCGGGGGGATGATCTTCCGAGTATTGGGCTCGGCTTCTCCCTCGCGCTCCATTATTTTATCCACCCTCGGATTTCTTTGGGTATTCAAATTGCTGGCAGTGACGTGGATCTGAGCGCCAATATTTTTAAATCCAGGGAGCGAATCACCATCAGTGTCTATGGACGGCTTATGAACCTTGTTCCCACAGGAGTGACGTGTCCCCTCACCTTTTTAATCTCCTCCTGGCTGCCCTCTTTGTTGCTCTGACGGCATCATGCGCACACCGGGACGCTGACATTCTCGTGCCTCCACTTGATCGCATTCAGAGCTGGGAAGAGCTCACCGCTTCCCAACGGAAAAGAAAACTCCCCCTCAAGGAGCGGTTTCAAAAGGGTGACAGGGTGCTGGTCTTCATCGCCTCAAAACACGAAACCAGCCCGTCCAGTGAGACCTTTCGCCTTATCCGGGAAGAAATAGCAGGAGGAGAGAGTCAACTGGTGATCCTGGAAGGCCTGCCCACCCGACTGGGGCTCTCAAACCCTGCCTTTCTCGGTCGGGCTGCACCCCGTACCGAGAATGCGCCCTCGTGGCCGGGAGAGCACTCTTACGCCGCGTTCCTGGCCCGCCAGAAGGGGATCCCTTTCCTCGGCGGGGAGCCTTCCAGGAGACAACTGCAGCGGGATCTGCAAAAAAAGGGATTCACCACCAGTGACGTTATCTATTTTTTCATGGTGGCCAATGTGCTCTCCCACTGGCGGCAGGGCGGGACAATAATGACGGACCAGGAGGGTTATATGGCGCGGGCCCTGGCCGACAGCCGAAGAGGCTTTCAACTGAAGGAGACGGCGAAGCTTTCCGTCGAGCGGTTCAGGAGATGGTACGCCCTTGGAAATGGGAGGGCTTTTCGCCTGGGAAGCGTCTCACGGAGGGAGTGTGCGCCACTGAAAACCTCCCCTCTGAAAACCAATAGAATTTCCCATGCATGGGAGCAGGCCCGTAACGCGCATCTTTTGGTGCTGATCGCAAAAAGTGCGGAAAAATGGAAGCGAATCCTGGTGGTATATGGGGGTGGGCATTACCTGGAGCTGCAGCTGGCGCTGCGAAAGATGTTTGATAAGTCCCCAAAGTAGCCCATACCCCACACACAAGAGTACCGGATGAGTGGGTCTCCTGGCGCCTCCGGGAGTTCACTGCCATTTGTGGAAGCCTTTAGTCTTTTATAAGCTTTTTGGCTTTTTCCACCAGGGAGATGAACTCGCGACGGTAGCCGTGGGGGTCCGTTCCGCGGTACTTTTTGGCCATGGCGAGGACGTGGTCCAGCGTGAGGGAACCCTTGTGGGCCGAGTCCCGAAGGATCATCCCGAAGGCGGCGACGGCGGCGGCGAAGCCCGTGTCCAGGGAGGGCTTTTTGTTCGATGCTTCATATTTCACCACGTGGGTGATGCGTGAGGAGACCTTGCCCTTGGGCTGCTTGTACCGGATCTTCACTGTGAGCAGCTCGTCACTGGTCCTCAGTCCGGGTGCCGCTTCCATGGGCCGCTGATATTTCAGGGTGTCCACGCTGCCCACGTCCGCCTTCTGCCGGGGGGGGACCAGCTCATACAGGGCGGTGACCGTGTGGCCGGCGCCGATCTCCCCCGCGTCCTTCTTGTCGTCATTGAAGTCCCGGGCCTTGAGCATGCGGTTCTCGTATCCCAGGAGTCTGTAGGCCTTCACCCGGGCGGGGTTGAACTCCACCTGAATCTTCACGTCCTGGGCGATAGTGTGGAGCGTCCCCGCGATCTGGCGCACCAGCACTTTTTTGGCCTCCTGCAGGGTATCGATGTAGGCGTAGTTGCCATTCCCCCTGCCCGCGATGGCCTCCAGCAGGGAGTCCTTGTAGTTCCCCATGCCGAACCCCAGCACGGAGAGGAAGACACCCGAGGCGGCCTTCTCCTTTATGAGCCGGACCAGCTCGCCTTCGGAGGTGATTCCCACGTTGAAGTCACCGTCGGTTGCCAGGATGACACGGTTGACCCCATTTTTGATGAAGTGTTTTTGCGCCAGGCGGTAGGCGGCCTGGATGCCGGCGCTGCCGCGGGTGGAGCCACCGGCATGAAGGGAATCAATGGCCTGGGCGATCACTGCTTTTTTGTCGCAGGTGGTGGGCTCAAGCGCTACTCCCTGGGAGCCCGCGTAGATGACAATCCCCACGCGGTCCCGTTTATCGAGCTGTGAGAGGAGCAGCGCAAAGGCCTGCTTGAGGAGGGGGAGCTTGTTGGGGCGCATCATGCTCCCGGAGACGTCGATGAGAAAGACCAGATTGGAGGGGGGCCGGTTTTTTCGGGTGAAGCTCCTGCCCTTGATGCCCACCCGCAGCAGTTGGTTTTTTTGGTTCCAGGGGGCCCGTGTCACCTCGCAACTCACCGCAAAGGGCGTCTTGTCCGATGCCTTTGGAGCGCCATAGGAGTAACTGAAATAGTTGATCATCTCCTCAATGCGCACCGCATCCTTGGGTGGCATCTGACCATAAGTGAGGAAGCGGCGAATGTTGGAGTAGGAGGCGGTGTCCACGTCGATGGAGAAGGTGGAGAGGGCCTGCCTGGTCACCAGGTTGAACCCGTTCTCCGCCACGTGGGCGTAGCTCTCGGTGTTCATGTTGTTGAAGCGGTTTGTTAAAAGGGGGGTCCTGGAAGTCCGCACGCGAATTCCCGACCGGCCGCCCATTTTGCCGAAGCGACCGCCGAGTCCGCCGCCCCCGCCGATGCCGATCCCCCCGAACCCATGGCCACCCGCTGAGCCAAAACGACCGCCGAGTCCTCCACCCCCTGGGCTGGACTCACCGTATCCCATACCCATCTTCACCACCACCCCGGAGTCGCCGGCCATCGCCGCCTTGGGTTTCACGTTTTTGTAGATATCCTTGGGCGGTTTTTGCGCCGCGTCTTTCTTCAGGATGGCCAGGTTGCGCTCGTACTCGGCACCGTGGAGGGACTGGCTTTTGCGTGAAGTCTCCACCTCCATCTTCACCATCTCCTCGGGCGGTTGAGCTTTCTCCTTTGAACAGTGGGGAACAATAAGGGCCAATAGAAAAAGGGCAGCGTACAGGCGTTTCATGGATTCCTCCTCCCGAACCGATGGAGACTGGTACGCGGCAAAGCTGCCCTTTTGTCGCCCCCGCGAAGATTTTCCGGAAAGTTTTTTATGAGGGAGAGACCTCCCCCGGCTCACACCGGGGAAGGAAGAGAACTACTTGTCGCAGTAAATCTCCACAAACTCATTGGCGAAGGCAGTGTGGTCGGAGTATTCGGTGATAACAGCATGGCCAGTGCCAGATACTGTCCCTGCAAAGGTCCCGGGGGTGGCAACCGTCATTTCATCACTATTTGCGATCCACGAAGCGGCATCACCAGCTGCTGCTGCCGTATCTGTTCTCTGCATATTATACCCTGAGGTTATCGCGGAGGTGGGTCCATCCACCGAGGTCATGGCGGCATCAGAAATTTCGAAAGTTTCATCACCATTAATAGAAATACCGTGGCTAGTTGCGTTGAAATAGGTGAACGTCACAGAGGAATCAATAAGCCAAGCAGTTCTAAAAGATGCTTCATCGGTGTTTCTGCCGATAACAAGGACCTCACCGGCGTTAATCACAATACCAGCAGGGAGAACAAGCGTCTGAGCGGAGTTCTGCTGCTGCAGGGTGTACCCGGAGAGATCACAAGTGGGCGTGCTGCCGCCGGTGATGGTGGCGAGGAAGGTGCCGTCGCAGGTGGTCCAGGTGTTGCCCATGTCGCCGGAGAACTTGTAGTAGTAGGTGTAGTCGCCGGCGGTGTCGAAGTTGGGGGGAGCCATGTACTCGTCGTTGTCACCACCGCAGCTGCTGCAGGTGGGGTTGAAGGCGGCGGGCATGCACGTCTCAGTACCCGCGTCGTCGTAACAGAGTTGCGCTTCAATGGCGGGGTTAAAGGCACCAGAGCCCGTGACCTTGGTGCCGCCGATCAGTCCGTAGACCTGGCCATAGATTACTTCCGTGGCGTCCACAGTGCCGCTGTAGTTTTTGGGAGCCTGGACGTCACACCAATCAATCGTAACTGCCTCGGCGCAGGTGGCGCCGTCCCAGTAGTAGCCGGTGGTGCAGACGCAGGAGCCGTCGTTGACCCAGGCGCCGCCAGTGCACAGGAGGTCCTGGATGCCATGGCCATCACCGCAGTTGTCGGTGCCGGTGTCATTGTTCACACAGACGTCGGTGCCCGTGCAGGCCGCAGTATCGTCCCAGGTGCCAGCTGCATTACAGAGCTGAACATAGAAGCCTTCGAGGTTCAAACCACAGGCTGTGGAACCAACCTGGGTGGCGTCTTCGGTGCAGCCGCCCACGGTGCAGTTGGCGGAGTCAACCCAGGCGCCAAGCGTGCAGTCCTGAACCAGGACGCCCGTGCCGTTGCACACGGTGGTCCCATTTTGGGTGGTGCCGTTTACACAAATGTCGGTGCCCGTGCAGGCCGCAGTATCATCCCAGGTACCAGTTGCATTACAGAGCTGGACGAAGAAGCCTTCGTCGTTGAGGCCGCAGACGGTGGTACCAACCTGGGTGGCGTCTTCGGTGCAGCCGCCCACGGTGCAGTTGGCGGAGTCAACCCAGGCGCCGTTGGTGCAGTCCTGGATGAAGACGCCCGTCTCGTTGCACACGGTGGTACCATTTTGGGTGGTGCCGTTTTCGCAGATGTCGGTGCCCGTGCACTCTGTGGTGTCATCCCAGGTGCCCTCGGCGTTGCAAAGCTGCATGAAGTAGCCTTCGTCGTTGAGGCCGCAGACGGTAGTACCCACCTGGGTGGCGTCGGCGACGCAGCCGCCCACGGTGCAGTTGGCGGAGTCAACCCAGGCACCAAGGGTGCAGTCCTGGATCAAAAAGCCCGTGTCGTTGCATACGGTCTCGCCCACCTGGGTGGCGTCGTTGGTGCATTCGTCGGTGCCCGTGCAGGTTGTGGTGTCTGCCCACATGCCGTCGGTGCAGGACTGTACAAAGACGCCCTCGCCGTTGAGGCCACAGATGGTGGTGCCGTTCTGGGTCTCCCCTTCGGTGCACTCGGATGTGTTGTTATTACCGGAGTCATCGTCACAGGCAGTGGCGAGACCCATGGTAAAAACCAGGGACAAGATAAAGAGTAGTGTTTTTTTCATGAAAATCTCCAAATTAATCTGAATAAATCAGAAGTTATGCCAAAAAAGGCTCACAGGAAACAAAGGAATATACCATACCCCAACTATTATTTTTTGCAAGCCCCGGCTCCAATCCCGCGCTCGAAAAATTCTTAACCAGCAGAAAATATAACACGTGGTGGGCGCATCCTTTCCGGTTACACCGTTGACTTGCCCACCAATAAGCTTACCTTAAGAACGGGTCGGGAGATTATTTCCCCCGAAGAAGGAGCCTGTTATGAAAAAAGCACTGATCACGGGAGCCAGTGAAGGGATAGGGAGAGCCTTTGCCCTGAGACTGGCCGAGACGGGATTTTATGTTACCGCCGTGGCGCGAAATAAAGCGCGCCTTGAGGAGCTCCTTGAGGAGCTTCCACAGGGGGATCACTCTTTTATCGTTGCGGACTTGAGCACCGCCGGTGGCGTCAAAAAAGTGGCGACGGAGCTCTCCCGAAACCACTACGAGCTGCTGGTTAACAACGCCGGTGTGGGTGTGGTGGGAGACTTTGCCGAGTTACCCCTGAAGAGGCTCCAGAGCATGATGAAGCTCAACCTGGACGCGCTGGTGCAGCTGGCACACGCCTATGTCCAGACAACAAGGGAAGGGGACGCCCTCATCAATGTCTCCTCGGCCCTGGCCTTTATGCCCACACCCATGATGAGCGTCTACGCTGCCACCAAAGCCTTCGTGACATCCTTCAGTGAGTCGCTGTGGCACGAGCAGAGACCCCGGGGCGTCTTTGTCATGGCGCTTCACCCCGGCGTCACCGGCACCAACTTCCACACCCGCTCCGGAGGAGATGACCAGAACAGGCCTCCCGAGTCCATCACACAAACCCCGGAGCAGGTAGTGGACACAGCAATGGCGGCGCTCTCAAAGCGGCGAACCCCCACGGTTATTTCGGGCGTTAAAAACAAGCTCTTTACCTCCATGGGGAGACTCATGCCACGAAGATACATGGTCTCCATGATGGGCAAAGGATTTCAGTAGGCCTACTCCATGGGTTCCACGCACACCTGCATGAAGACCATGTCGTAACACTCCTCGATGGGGGACTCACACTGGGCGCTGTCGGTACACTGGCTGGTACAGTAAAGGGTCCCCTCGTTGCGGTTCATGCAGAGCCCGCTCTCACAGTCAAACTCATCGACACACACCTCACCGTCGGCCATGCAGCCACGGAGTCCCTCCACACAGCAGGCTCTCGCAAATTCCTCACCATCAACGGCAATATTCTCGCACCGCTGATTCTCGGCGCAGTCGGAGCTGTCGATACAATCCCCCATGTCACCACAGGAGTCTTCGGTCAGGGTGATCTCCGAGGGGGTTTTCTCCTCGTTGCAGGTTATCGCTGCAGCGATGCAGGTGCCGTTGTCACAGACCGGCAGCTCGGGATCCAGACAGTCCTCGCTGAGGACACACTCTGCGAGGGCCTCACAGGTGTGGGTGGTCTCGTTGCAGGTCATATTCAGGCCCGGGCAATCCGTCGCCAGGACACAGCGATTATCAGCCAACTGACAGACACCATCGGTCCCGCATACTTCCCACGCCGCACAGCTGTCGGCGGTGCATCCTTCGGTGCCCCCGTCGTCATCACAGGCAGAAAAAATCAGGGCAGCAGAAAAAATAATCACGGAAAAACGAAACATAAACAACTCCTTTGGAAAAAATGGGTGATCACCCCGTGTGGGGGCGCTGTCTTTCAGTCTACCACAAGGGCCTCCCGGATCAAAAATCAGGGGGTTCTTCACCGTTGCGCTTTTTTGCGGGGATCAGTTGGGGACGCAGTGATAATCATCGACGGGGGGCGCCGAGAAGGTGGTGCCGATGTCTCCGCCCAGAGTGCCCGACCCGTCTTCGTATCCGATGGTGGCGGACCAGCTTGAGCCCAGCCAGTTGGCCCTGTCATAGGAGACTTCAAAGGCGTTTGTGGTCTCGTAAAGGCGAAGCTGGAAGGAGGCCGAGTGGTCAGTCCCGGTGGCGATGTACCGAACCTCGTACCACTCCAGGACAAAGACCCGGTTGGGCGAGGTGCCAATGGTCTGATACAGGAGCCGTGAATCCGGCCAGGTGGATTGACTGTAAACGAGATCATCCCAGAACACATAGATAGCAGCGTTTGGGGTCGTACCATTGGGGAGAGCTGTGTTGCTTAAATTGTTGGTGCCTGGATCAGCACCGAAAGAGGCCCACCCGTTGGTGCACAGATAGCCCGTGGTATAGTTCGTCCCGTAGTAGTTGAAGGCAAAGGGGATGGTGAAGGCATAACGACCATCATCCATATATGTATCAGTAGTCAGGTTTGTGCCCGTGGAGGCGATGGTGCTGTACCCGGAGGTAGCGCTGCAGATAAAATCACCCGTGGGGGCCTGGCAGGTACCCGAGACACAGGTCTGGGAGAGGGCGGCGCAGTCTGTGTCGTCGTAAAAATGATAACAGCCGTATGCATCTGCCGAACAGGACTGGGTCATGTCTCCCACGCATCGGGTCTGACTGCTGCTGCACTGGTCATTGCACACACAGGTCCCTGTGGAGCAGCTCCGCAAGGTGGTTGCGCAGTTCTCCACCTCGTTCCAGCCGTAACAGCCTGAGCCCTGCATGACACATGTCCGGGTCACATCCCCAAGGCAGTCGGTCTGGCCGCTGGAGCATGCATTGGTGCAACTGAGAACACACTGGGCAGTCCCCGAGGAGCTGTCACACACCATGCCACCGGTGGCACAGTTTTCCTGGGTATCCCAGTCATAGCATCCATAGGCATCAGCGACGCACAGTTGCCTGAGATCGGCGCTGCAGCGGGTGCTGGCGTCGGCACAGGCGTTTACACAGACGCAGCTCCCTGTGTTACAGACTCTGCCTGTGGTGGAGCAGTCTTCCACATTTTGCCACACCCGGCAGCCATCGACATCGGTGACGCAGGTCTGGGTGGTATCAACGCTGCACCGGTCGGGGGTGGTCAGTTCACACTCGTGGGTGCAGGGATCCACGCAGGTGAAGGTCGCCTCAAAGGCCATGCATTCAAAATTGCTCTCGGCACAGTCCCGCTCATCCTTCCACTGGGTGCAGCCATTCTCTCCGAGCTGGCAGGACTGCAGATAGTTCCCGGAGCACCGCTTGGTTCCCTGGGTACAGGCGTCACTGCAGGAGTCTGAACACAGGGCACTCCCCGAGGTGTCGTCACACACCTGTGAGGTGAGCACACAGTCGGTGGTGTTTTCCCAGAAAAAACAGCCGTTTGCCGTCTCCATACACTGCTGGACCTGATTTCCCGAGCACCGGGACTCGGAAATGTCTGCGCATTGATCGTTGCACACCGACTCACAGTTTGTGGTGTTCAACGTGCAGTCACTGTTACACCCCAGCGTCCCTCCAAAAAATCCCTGGGACTCACAGGTATTGGCACCAAAGGCTGTACCATCACACTCCTCGTCGCCATCTATGGTTCCATTGCCACACAACTGGCTGCAATCCTCGGGACAACTCTCCCCCTCCTGACAGATCCCGTCCCCGCAGCCGCCAGCGGTGGTCCCCTGTGCACATCCACCCAGAAGAAGTATGACTATCAATAATGAATCAAGGCAGTAGGTACGGAATTTCATGGCTATTCACTCCCGTTTGATGACATATTGTACCACAAAAGCGGATTCCTACCTGCAGTTTTCTCCACCGGGTCTCCGTTCAAATTTTCTGTCCCTGAGAGGTGCCACCATGAAGAAAGTCTGCCCCACAGAATTCACAATCCAACCCCATAATCATTGGAATAACAAATGGTTTATCCTCGCTGCGGGAGACTATGAGGCGGGGGATTTCAACGCTATGACCGTAGCCTGGGGAGGGATGGGGACCATGTGGGGTAAACCCTTTGTCACCATCGTGGTCCGACCTGCCCGCCACACATACTCGTTTATTGAAAAATATCCAACATTTACACTTTGCAGTTTCCCCGAAATCTACAAAAAGCAGTTGGTGCTCATGGGGAGCAGATCGGGACGAAGTCACGACAAGATTTCGGACTGCGGACTCACAACCATGGCCTCGACCAATGTGGCTGCGCCCTCCTTCAAGCAGGCCGACCTGATCCTTGAGTGCAAAAAAATCTACTGGGATGACCTCAAACCCGAGAATTTCCTCGACCCCAGCATACACGAAAAGTACCCGGAAAAGGACTATCATCGCATGTATTTCGGGGAAATCCTCTCCATCTGGGAAAACAAATAACCTCAATTACTTGTGTCATTCCTTAACGGCAACGTAGATCTCACGATTTCAGTGCGGCAATGAGAAGGGGGATGATCTCCCTCACGTCACCCACTATCCCGAAGTTGGCGCGGTGAAAGATGGGAGCGTCGGGATCCGTGTTAATAGCCGCCACAACCCGGGCGCCCTTGATCCCTGCCCGGTGTTGAACAGACCCCGAGATGCCGCAGGCGATATACAGATCCGGTGCAACCGCGCTTCCTGTCTGACCCACCTGACGCTCCCGCTCAATCCACTGTTTCTCAACAGCAACCCGTGAACCAGCCACCTCTCCACCCAGAAGATCGGCCAACTGACCCAGAAGCTCAAACCCCTGGGGGGAGCCCACTCCTCTGCCGCCAGCCACAATTATTTTCGCCTTTCCCAGGGTCACCGCCCGTCTCTTTTCATGGATGACTTCGCAAAACTCATGGATCCCCTCCAGAGGGGTCTCCATGGCGAAGGGCTTCACCAGCCCCGTTAATGTTACGTCGGGCTCGGGCAGCTCCATGACCCCCTCCCGCACCGTGGCCATCTGGGGACGCCTCGATGGAGTAATGATGGTGGCCATTATGTTCCCGCCGAAAGTGGGCCTCGTCTGGAGCAGGATCTTCTCGACAGGGTCGATGGAGAGCTCTGTGCAGTCTGCCGTGAGCCCTGTATTGAGTCGCTGGGCAACCCGTGGAGCGAGATCCCTTCCCCGGGCCGTTGCCCCGAAGAGGACGATCCCGGGTCGCAGCCTGGTGATGATGGAACAGGCGATCTGCGTATAGGTGGAAGTGCGGTAATCTGAGAGCCCCGGCAAATCCACCGGATGAACGACCTGCGCACCGCAGTGGATCAGTTTTTCGGACACGACCTGCAGGTTTTCACCAATGATAAAGGCGTGAAGGGTCGACCCACAATCCGTTGCCAGCCCTCGACCCACTCCCAGAAGCTCCAGACTCACCCGGGCCAGCTCTCCCCCGCGCTGCTCGGCAAAAATGAGGACATCCTTCCCTTCACTGGAGATGATGTCCGCCTTTTTGATTGAGATGGCACCATCGGGGCAGATCTCGACGCAGGCCCCGCAGAGGGTACAGATCTCCCTGTCCACGGAGGCCTTTTCTCTGACCATGGAGATGGCACCAAAAGGGCAACTCCCGAGACACAAAGCACAACCGGTACAGGCATCCACATCCACTGCGATCATGAGGGCACCAGATGATATTCTTTGAGTTTCATGATAAACGCCTCCACCGCTTCGTGGGGAGGACCATCAAACAATTCTCCCTTGGGTGGTGGAGCGGGAACAAACACGCGCTTCACTCTGGTGGGAGAACCATTGAGCCCGGAAAATTCAGCCAGGGCACCGATATCCGCGGCGCTCAGCACCGTCACCTTTTTTTTGCGGTGTGCCTGTACTATCTGTATCATGTTCGGATAGCGGGGCTGATTGCACTCACTGCTCACGGTCAAGAGCAGTGGCGGAGCAACTTTGACCACCCGGTATCCCTCTTCCATGAAGGCCTCCACCCGAAAACCAGCCCCATGCTCAACAACGGCACGCACCTGTGTCACCTGCGGGATCCCCAGATACTCGGCCAACTGGGGACCGACCTGGGCAGTGTCACCATCGGTGGCTTGTCGCCCACACAGGATAACGTCGGGCAACCCCAAATGCTGTATGCACGTCCCCAAAGCGTAGGCAGTCGCCCAGGTGTCCGAACCCGCAAAGAGGGGATCACACAGGAGATACCCCTCATCGGCACCCATGGCGAGCATCTGCATGAGCGCGTTTTTCGCCTGCATGGGTCCCATGGAGAGTGCGATCACGCTTCCCCCGTGTTTCTGTCTGAGTCTGAGCGCCTCCTCCATGGCATGCCTGTCATCGGGATTCACCATGGAGACAACCCCCTCCCTGATGATTCGCCCGGTCTCCACATCGGTCTTGACATCATTGGTATCGGGCACCTGTTTTACGCATACAATGATTTTCACGATACCTCCGCGATCAAGATACTCCCGGGGATGAACCGGGATAAATTACACACATGGTGTAAAATTACATATTTTCTCAAATAAACCCTTGACAGAATATTATATCGTACCTATATCTTATGCATAAGTTCTTTCTCAGTTCCCTGACCATATCCCATCTTCTTCCGCTCTTTCTACCCCTTCATACATTCCTGAACTTTTCCCTGCTGAGAGAGAACTATATTTTGGATTTCATTCAGTTTCAGAGCGTTTTTTGCGGGGTTTTCGAGCGGGTTTCGCGGGTGCGTCCATCACGGACAGGGGGATACACGCCACCAGCATGGGATCTTCATCGCCAAAAACAACAGGCTTGACGCCAACCTTTTCAGCCAGTGCAATTTCCACCCGGGATAAAAAATCAACCCCCATCTCGATGGCATCAACCCGACCTGCAAAGGAAAAGTACTCTTCCTCCGTCACTTTTATGGCCTTGTCGAGCATCTCCTCCATGAGGGCAACCCGGGAGGGGGCCACACAGAACGAAGAATCGATCTCGTCAACGACCTCCCTGGCCAGCACTTCCGCGGCGATGGCGACGGGGAAAATGGACATGGGACAGCTGCTGAACCGCAGCTCCCACAAGAAGGGATCAATCTCCGAGGGGATAACCCAGACGCCACCGAGGATGCGGCGCATCAATTCCCCGAAATAGGCCCCTGTGGCACTTGACAGGAGGAAGAGGATAGATCTGTCCACCTTGCCAACTGTTGTGACGTAATAGTCTAATATTGAGATGGTGTCGGAAGTAAGATCCAGCTCCAGAGAGAGGCCGTTATAGACTGCGTCTATGGCCACTGAAGCGTGTTCAACGATGATAGGATCAGTCTTGAACGCGGGATCGAATAACCGATCTGCGGTGCTGGTCATGCACACTCTCTTGGCGTTGAAGCCGTTGGGTCAATCAACAAAAACAGAATTAGGCGATGGGCGGACGTTCCACTTTATGGAAACAGGAGGTACAGACCCGCATCTTTTTTACACCGTCAGGGGTGGCGACCTTGATATTCTTGAGATTGATTTTCTGGACTCTTTTTGTGTGGATATTGGAGTGGCTCACATTATTGGCCACGGCAGTACCTCTATTACAGATTTCACAACGACGAGACATGATATTCTCCTTTACTGCTCATGTATCACAGGATCCATCAGCTAGTGCATGTTTAGTGGAAAAGTGCGCACATGGCAAGTATTTTAAGCCACAAAAACGATCACTTTCTTACAAAGGGGGGATAATCAGAGAAGCGGAGGGGAAAAACCTAGTCGAGACCTTCGCCGTCTGCATTATTGGCACCACCAGCCTCTTCTTCAGCGCCAACATCGGAAGTGGACGCGGTCGCCTTTTTCTTCACCAGAGAGGTGAGCTTCTGGGCTTCCTTTTTCATGGCCGAGTCGGCCTTGGATGTTTTTCCCATACTGTAGAGACCAATGGGGAGGAGCATGAGCACGAGGCTGATAAAGCCGAGAATGAAGACCTTCTCACCCAGGGAAGTGTTTTTCAGAGCCATTTTCTCAAAGCGGGTAGCCTCTGACATGGAGATGGCATCCTGGGGAACCGCAGGGGGTGCCTTTACTTCCATGGTGAACTCGCCGGGAGCCACAGCACTGTCCTGGCCTGTGGTGCCAAGGCGACCCATTTTACCCATGACGATCACGGCGATGGGAACACCACCCAACAGTGAGATGATCAGCACCACCACATTTTGTGAGTAGAACCCCGCAACCATGTAGCGGTAAATGTATGCTGCGAAGATACCCACCACGAAAACAGCGGTGATCCAAATGAAACTGTCGCGGTTTTTCTTGTGTGCGCTAAAGGAGGCAAAGGCCATGCCACCCAGAAGAACAAGCATGGTGAGGATGGTGAAAATCAAATCCTGGGACAGGGATTGCTCACCCAGCGAGTTCAGAATGCTGAGCTTCTGTACCTCGAGGGCGGGCATTTTGAAGGGATCCGGTGATTTGCCTTTGGGGCCTTTTTTGA
>JAHJLU010000161.1 GCA_018821745.1 Myxococcota bacterium
CCCCGCCTCTGCTTTCGATAGTGATAGGCCTTCCATTTCAATCGCTTTTTCTTGCGATCGCCCTGGGGCCCCCTGGTTGTATAATGGGATTTTCTCCCGCCCTGTGGTAGGATTCACGCGCAAAATTAATCCCAGAGGAAAGATCATGACCAAAAAACTGTACCTCTCAACACCCCAGGAAACGCTCTTTGAGGCCAGGGTTCTGGAGACTCGTCAGACCGATGGACACCCCGCCCTGCTCCTGGATCAGACGCTCTTTTACCCCACTTCGGGCGGGCAGCCCCACGATACGGGGTTCCTTGAAGGGCACTTCGGCAGATGCCAGGTCACCGACGTGCGCAAAATTCCCGAGGGGATCCTCCACCTGGTGGAGGGGGACATCCCCGTGCCCGGAGACACGGTCAAGGGGCGCATCGACTGGGATCGAAGACTGCGGCACGCCCAGCGGCATACGGCCCAACACCTGCTCAGTCAGGCGTTTTTCAGAATCAACCCCGCATTTAAAACTGTCAGCGTCAGTTTTATGGGCCCCCTGTGCACGGTGGATCTCGAAGGCAACCCTTCCTCCATGGACATGAAAAAGGCCCAAGCCCTGACCAACGGGATATGTTACAAAAACCTGCCCATCACGGACTTTGTGGTGTCGGACAGAGAGCTGGCTGACTATTCCCTGCGCAGAGCACCAAAGGTGAGCGGCAGCATCAGGCTTGTAGCCGCGGGCGACTGGGAGTTGGCAGCCTGCGGCGCGCCTCATCTCTCTTCAACCGCTCAGGCAGCCCCTGTGAAAATACAGAAATCCGAAAACATCCATGGTGGCCTGGTCCGTGTCTCTTACCAGGCCGGACTCGAAGCCCTGGCCGACTACGACGAGAAACACGACATCGTCAGTTCACTGGCCGTGGAGTTCTCTTCCCGGGTGGAGCAACTCCCCCTGAGAGTTCAGGGGCTCCGCAGCGAACTGACGGGGGAGCGTGAGACCAATCTGAAACTGGTGCAGGAACTCACCGGATACAGGTTCAGGGAGGGCGTTGGGGAAGCGCTCACCGTGGGGAGCGTGAGGCTGATGGTCATGGATTTTGCAGAGCACGAGGAGGATGTGCTGAAAAAAACCATGAAGCGAATGGAACAGCACCCCGGGTATCTCTTCCTGGGGATCCTCCATCTGACAGGGAAACTGGAGGTCACGCTCCTTCGGACACCCGGAGTCGAACTCTCCGCAGGACGCCTGGTTCGTCAACTTCTTGCTGAACTCGAGGGGCGGGGTGGCGGCCGGGACGATATGGCCCGCTTCGCGCTGGGTGTGGACTCGCGGGAGAGTATTGTGCCCCTGCTCTTGACGCTGATTGACGCTTATTCGTCCTCTTCTTCAGGGTCCTCATCCTGATTGGCGATGATAGCCTGCTCGTTGAACCACTGCCCATACACTCGTGGCAGGAGCGCCTCATATTCCTGCACTGTCGAGGGCCAGGGATCCTTGAAAAATGGTTCCCGCACGGGATCCAGCTTTTTATAAAAGTCATCGCGGTTGGTCACCTCGACATAGGCCTGCTCCGCCGCGAACAGGAGCCCCTCCCCGCCTATCTCCGCCTGGGGGTCATTGATAGGCAGGTCCACAAGGGAGTCGGGATCTGCGGTTATTCTTGTGAAAACCTCCTCTCCGCTGAGAATGAGCCAGGCCCGCATGTCTTCGTACAGCTCGTCCGAGAGCTCGGAGAAGAGAATAAACGTGGCAACGTGCAGAGCAAAGGAGGATCCTTCGGCCATGAGCGCGTTCTTGATGTTCTCAAAATCAAGGATCTCCCTGGGTGCCATTTTGCACAGGAGGCGTTCCAATAAAAAAAACTGGTCGTCGCTCCCCACCGGATACTTTTTTCTCGTCTTGTCTATTATTTGCCAAAATTCCTCGCGCCTCATGGGCACCTCCCTTTCGTCGGCAGGGACAACTTACCACGAGTTTCCACGGCAATGAAGCATGGAACTCCCGTGAACCGGAGATTGATCATGGGATGGTGGCAAGGAGCTAAACCACACAGGGAGTGGCCTCACCGGCAAAACCCCCAGGCGCTGTTGATGCCATCATCCACCAGCGCACCGCAGGCCGTGCCCATGGGACAGGTCTCGTCAACCTGTGGATAACACAGCACAGCACAGCGGCTCAGGGTTGGACCCTCATCGGTGCAAAACAGCCCGGGTTCGCAGTCATCAGGCCACACACAGAGCTCTCCCTGGAGTGCCGTGCCAGGGAAGGAGTAACACTCCCCCACGAATTCATCGGTTTTGCTGACGTAACACGCCTGCCCCGTGGAACAACCCAGGTGGGAGAAGGGATCACACTCACCGCACCATCCGCCGGTGGGACTGAAGCAGTGGGGATCGCAGCAGTCGACGAGGCCGTCGGCGTCGTCATCGACACCATTGTCGCACACCTCGCCGGAGCAGCCGGGGTCCATGCGGCAATCATAATCATCACAGTCCACCTGCCCGTCCCCATCGTCATCAACGCCGTTGTCGCACACCTCGGGGTTACAGTGGGGATCGACCTCGCACTGCGGATCATCACAATCGATGAGACCATCATCGTTGTCATCAATCTGGTTCGCGCACTGCTCATGGAGGCAGACGCGGGCAGCGAGGCAGTCGAAGTCAGCACAATCCACGGCCCCATCCCCATCGTCATCGACCCCATTGTCACAGATCTCCGTATAGCAGCCAGCAAACTCCCGGCAGGAGGGATCATCGCAGTCAATCAATCCGTCCCCATCGTCATCGATTCCGTTGTCACAAATCTCGCCGGGACAGCCCGCCGTCCCAAAACAGTCCTGGTCGGCGCAGTCAATGTGTCCATCCCAGTCGTCGTCGATCCCGTTGGTGCAAATCTCCTGACGGGGACGCGGCAGGGGCGCGGAGGAGCAGCCCCAGCAAAAAACCGGCACCAGCAGCCACAGGATAATGGGGAGAGCCTTCACGTTCATTGCCTCTATCACCGAACCCTGCCTGCAGTCTTGGGACTAGTCCAGCTCGAGATCATCTTCCGTCACAAGGATCTTGCGATACTGCTTTCGGAAGAAGACGCGTGCCCGGTCCTTGTTATACAGCGTCAAAATTTTGTCGTAGTTGATCGAATAAAGGCGCAACCACTCTTCTTTGATGAGCCTCAACTCCATACGGGCCTCAGACTCTGCCCGGAGCGCACTGCGATAGGCGGTCACCGCCTCGTGGGCCTTCATGCGCTTGAGCCGCAGACTCTCTCCAAAGGAAAGGATCTCCTCGGGAAGTCCACTCTGCTCCAGTGATGCCTCGAGCAGCTTCACTGCTTCCATCATTTTTGCAAGGCTGACCCGCGTGATACCGTCGAGCCCCTTGGGAAAGAGCGCAAGATATCCTTCCGATGCCCTGTCCTTGTTGAACTGCTCGGCAACCTTGAGTTCAAAGGTAGTGGCCTCACGCTCGAGCATGTCATCACAGAAATTTTTCATGGCAAAAGCTCTCATGGTGAGCTCTTCCTGATTTTGAAACTGGTCTTTTGCTTCTCTCAGGCGTTTCTGATGACTCGAAAAAACACTGGACAACACCTCAAGGCGTTCATCGGTCTCAAGCATGGCCTGATGATATGAACCCAGCACCAGCAGCTTTTCACTATTCTCAGAGATGGGGGGAAGGCGCATTGTATACTCCATGGGAGGCAGGGACAGACAACCGAAGGCGATTCCGAAGCCTGTAGCCTGCAATTATTTAGTTCCAGTTCAATCATAGTCCGAGGGCAGCGACATGGCAATCGCAAACAGCTTCCGGTTGTTTTCCTTCACGCCACCGGAGCCCGGAGAGCCCGAATTTTTTTCTGTATTATCTTTTACTTCTAAATAGTTAACGTGTTTTACCTCCGGCAATATTAGGAGTTGTTTTCCATGAAATTCGCTGCTAGAATACGCCAAATAACCGGGCAACCAGCCCATGGAGGAGTATACATGATCAAGAAGATAACCCTGCTTTCCCTGCTGACAGCTATTTTTGCTTTCGGTACCGTCACCGCCTGCAAGCAAAAGAAAAGACACAAGAGACACAAATCCTACAAGAAGCACAAAGGCGAAGGCAAAAAACAGTGCAAGAAGCTCTACAAAGAAATCCTGGAGCAGACCTCATATACCAAAGATGACATCAAAAAAATGTATGGCAGCAAAGACAGCTTCATCGGTGCCTGCAAAGCCGGAAAAGATGGCGGCCCCTTCAAAAAACTGCTCAAGTGCCGCAAAAAAGACGAAAAACTGGCAAAATGTGGAAAGAAACACCTGGCCATTCTCTTTGGCAAAAAAATAGTCAAGGACAAGGGCCCCAAAGCCGACAAACCCAAAACCGACAAACCCAAAGCCGACAAGCCCAAAGCCGACGATGAAGACGGCAAGGATGGCGCCTTCAAGAACGTCGAGAAGCTTGGCGAGGCTATTTTCAAGATCGCCGCCAAAGGTGATTTTGAGGCCATGAAAAAAATGATGGTCACCCCGGCCGACGTCAAGGATATAGACAACGGAACCCTCTTCAAGAAATTTGCCAATGAGAAGAAATTCAAGTCCAAGTTCGAGGAGTGGGTAAAGATGTTCAAAGACAACGCCTTTAAGAGCGTCAAAGCAAAAGACGACGAGAAGAAAACGGTTAAGCCCGGCGAGAAAGTGAAAAAACTCCAAGAGCTCACCGCCAGCATCAAAAAAGAGGTCACCGTCTGGAACGTCAACATCAAGGCCGAAAAAGGCGGGAAAATCACCAAGTGCGCCTTCGCAGCGATCCAGCTCGGTGAAAAATGGA
>JAHJLU010000162.1 GCA_018821745.1 Myxococcota bacterium
AGCCGTCCTCGAGGGGTGCGACACCTTTATCACCGGGGAAATGAGCGGGCCCGCGCAATACACCTGCACCGAGGAAGGCATCAACTATTTCGCCCTCGGTCACGAGAGCAGCGAACGTTTCGGGGTTGAGGCTTTGGGCGAGTATCTGCATGAGCACCACGGATTTGACACCCGCCTGTTTCTCTATTCATACGAGGCCTGACAACCATGACAGTTTGTTCCACTCCCGACTTGACACAGAGCAAGTTAAGGGCCATATATGGTTAGCTGAATAGCCGCGCGTTGGCCGAAATTCCGGTCACGTTCTCATTCTTGATTTTTTATGAAAGGGTTATAAATGGAACCTGTCGCAAGAAAATTCATCCCGGAAAAACTTCTCTTTGACACCCGCATGGTCGAGCGAAATCTCAGAGACGGCATTATCTCCAAGGAGGAATACCAGCAGCATCTCCAGCAGATCCAGCCCGTCGACAGCAAAGTGCGGAGAATGGATACCCAATTCAATTCCCTCTACGGCACCGACGACGAATGACGCCCCATGGGGTAAAACAGGTGATTTGCCATGACAATTGACGAGCCTGATATGGACAAGATAGACTTTACGTCATTCATTCTCTCGCTCTCCTCCAGCGCACTCATGGGTATGGGAGAAATCCCCAACCCCCTCACCGGAGAGATAGAGAAAGACTTCTGCGCGGCAAAAGAGACTATCCAAATCATTGAATTGCTGGCTGAAAAAACCATGGGCAACCTCACGTCCGAGGAACGGGGGCTTCTGGAGTCCGTCCTCATCGACCTGAGGATAAAATATGTCGCATGCGCCAACAGATGCCGCTGTTCGGATTAGCAATATGGTGATTATTGAGTGCACGGTAACCTCGGATCAACGGGCCGCGAAATTTCTCCTTGACGGAGGAGAGGAACGCCGGCTCGGAGCGTGGGAGATGCGCACCGATGTACCATGGCATGCCTTCCCTTCCATTGAGTCCGTGCAACTTGCCAAAAACGGGAGGACGGTCAGGGTCGTCTTCCATGACGGCGTCGAGGCGATGGTTGACGCGAGCCGCTTTTTTTCTCCCACCACACCGGAACTGTTCATCCACAATATTGGCCAGTTGTTGACCATGGGCCAGAATTCAGGGGTGGGACTCAGTGAGAACACCGCTCTGCTGGCAGGCCAGGGAAGAATTATTGCGCTGGGTGATACCGATGATCTCGCTGCACAGATAGGCTCTGCCCATGGAGTTTCTGTCATCAACGCCCATGGAAAAACGGTGAGTCCAGGGCTTGTCGATGCCCACACCCATCCCGTCTTTTCAGGAAACCGGGCCCATGAATTCTCACTGCGACTGTCGGGATCTCCCTATGATGAAATCCTCGCAGCAGGCGGCGGCATCCACAACTCTGCCTCCAAAACCAGAGCATGCGATACAGAAACACTTCTGGCTGAGGCCTCACAAAGAATACGGCGCTCCCTCGCCTTTGGTGTCACTGCCATGGAGGCAAAGAGCGGATACGCCCTCACCTTCGATGGCGAGATCAAATCGCTTGAAGTCATAGAACTTCTCAATCTTTTATCTCCGGTGACTTTTTCCCCTTCACTCCTGGCTGCCCATGTGGTTCCCAGGGAGTTCATGGAAAATCGCCAGGGATACGTATCCCTTATCACAGAATCCCTCCTTCCCGTGGTCGCCCAAAGGAATCTGGCCATTGCATGCGATGTCTTCTGTGAGACCTCCGCCTTCTCTCTGGAAGAGACCACCATTATTCTGGAACGCGCCCGGGAATTGGGGCTTGCAACCAGAATCCACGCAGGCCAGTTCAACTCCCTGGGGGCAGTCTCCCTGGGGGCCCGACTGGGCGCGCTGAGCGTGGATCATCTTGAAGCAGTCAGCGAACAGGAATTTCAGGATCTTGCCTGCAGCCAAACAGTTGCCACCTTGCTCCCCGGGGCTGCGCTCACCCTTGGAATGACGCCACCATCAGCCCGCCCCTTCCTCGACCGGGGCATCCCTGTCGCGCTCGCAACCGACATGAATCCCGGCACATCAATGACCGAAAACCTTCCCCTCATGGCATCCCTGGGGACCATGCAGATGGGGATGACCATTGATGAGGCATGGAGAGGTATCACCGTCAATGGTGCCAGGGCGGCAGGACTTCCCCGCAAGGGATCATTGCAGCCGGGATTTGACGCTGATTTTGTGATCTGTGACTTTGAGGATTACGCTGTGCTCCCCTACCACTTCGGCTCCAATCACGTCGCGAGAGTGTTTGTGGGTGGGAGAGAAATTTCCATTTGATTCTCCAATGACTTTGACCGGAATTGAATTACGATATCTCCGGTTAAGCATCTTTACAATCCCGCGAAAAAAGCGGAACCCTGTGAGACAACCCTGTCCCGGGGCCATGAGGTGAATGCATGAAGCAACGGATCCAGACCATCAACAACCTTCTGAAAAATGCAGGGACATCTCTTTACAACAAGGATTACCTGCTCACCTGGGAGCAACCCCTCGATATGGTCAAGGCCACGGTGGAGCTTGCCCGGGCCATGCGTGACATGTACCGTGAAGGCTCGGATCTGAGTCTTTTCAAGTCAGGTCTCGCCGTCTCCCAGTTCAGAGACAACTCCACGCGTACTCGCTTCTCCTTCGCCAGCGCCTGCGATCTTCTCGGGCTTGCGGTCTCGGATCTCGATGAGCAAAAATCCCAGATCGCCCATGGGGAGACCGTACGCGAAACGGCGACCATGATTTCCTTCCTGACTGAAGTTATTGGGATCCGCGACGACATGTACATCGGAGAGGGCCACTCCTACATGGTTGAAGTGGGCAAAGCTCTGGATGAATCCTACGAGCGGGGGGTCCTCCCCATTCGTCCCGGCATCGTCAACCTGCAATGCGACATGGATCATCCCACCCAGTCCATGGCTGACCTCTCCCACCTGGTGACGCGCTTCGGTGGCTTCGATGGACTCAAGGGCAAAAAGATTGCCATGACCTGGGCTTACTCCCCAAGCTACGGCAAACCCCTGAGCGTAGCCCAGGGCACAATCGCCCTGCTCTCCCGGTTTGGTGCGGACCTCACCCTCGCCCACCCCAAAGGGTATGAACTGATGCCGGAAATCATGGACATGTCCCATGCATTTGCCAGGGAGAGTGGTGGCAGCTTCACCGTGAAAAACAGCATGGACGAAGCGTTCAAGGATGCTGTTGTCATTTATCCCAAATCCTGGGCCCCCATGCAGGTAATGGAGGAGCGCTCACGGCTGCTTCGCAAGGGCGACAAGGACGGCCTTAAAGAATTGGAAAAGCATGCCCTCGCGCTGAACGCTGAGCACATGGACTGGGAAGCTGACATGAAGAAGCACGCCCTCACGGACAATGCCCTCTACATGCACTGCCTGCCCGCTGACATCAGCGACGTCTCCTGCAAGCACGGTGAGGTGAGCGCGGAGCTCTTCGAAAAATATCGCCTCGATACCTATGAAGAGGCCTCCTACAAACCCTTTGTCATCGCGGCGATGATCTTCCTGACCCGGATGAAGGAGCCAACCCGCGTTCTCACGCAACTCCTGGACAGGACCCCCCGGCATGTCTACCCCTGAAGCGAGATTGACCATCACGGTCCCGGCCCAGGCTGAAGATCTGCTGTGCGCCCTCATGTATGAGGTTGGCGAGACGGCGTTTCAGATAGTGGACAGCACCACCCTCGATAAATGTCCTGAGGGGACGGCGAGATTTCTGGTGGAAAAGCCCCGGGAAGAGGCCGTTGCCTTGCTGGCAACCTTGGAAAATGCGTGGAACGAGATGGACGCACTGGCAGAGATTTCCTTCCATGAAGCGGTGATGCTCGAGGAAATTCCTCACACCGACTGGGCTCTCACCTGGCGCAAAGGATTGGAACCCGTGGTAATTCCTCCTTTTGTCATCGCGGCACACTGGATGGAGATTGAGCCATCCCCCCAGAGTGTGATCCTGCGGATCGATCCCGGAATGGCTTTCGGGACGGGCCTCCACGCGACGACCCAGATGGCTGCCCGGGAGCTCATCGCGATGAGCAGCGGAGGTTCAATTCCAAACGGATTGCTGGATCTGGGTTCGGGGTCGGGTATCCTCGCCATGATTGCGAGCCATCTCTTCGGCTGCCCTGTCCATGGGGTCGAGATCGACTCCGACGCGCTGGAAGCCTCCCGTGACATTATCAGGGCCAACGGCTTTGAAGGAAAAATCGAGCTTTTTTCCTCTATCCCACGGGGAACCCACTATCATACCATCGTTGCCAATATTAACGGACCTGCCCTTATCGCATTGAGACCGACCATCATGGAACATCTTGAACCGGGTGGCAGATTGATTCTCACAGGCATTTTGAGTCACCAGGCCCAGGAGATCCAAAAAACCTATGGTCTCCCCATGGAAAAAACGGTATCTGCCGATGAATGGATTCTCTTTTCTTTCCAAAACCAATGAAAGGATTTTTTCAGCCATGTCCATAAAACTCATCACTCCCCTCATGGTGATCCTGCTTGCCGCAGGCATGGCCGGGTGTTCACAACCCCAATATATTAAAGGCACTCAGGTTCTCGACGCCAAAGAAAACAGGGAAATGG
>JAHJLU010000163.1 GCA_018821745.1 Myxococcota bacterium
CCTTTTGATATGTGGAATACTACTGGGTGGCATGGAGAAGACCTTGAGCCCCATCCCCATGAGTAGGAGGGCCGAGATGGGCTCCGTGGCCATATCTCCGCAGATTGCCACGGGAATCCCGGCTGCTTCACCGCTCTGGATCACGTTCCGGATCATCTTCAGAACACCCGGGTTGAGGGGATTATACAGGTGTGAGACCGTGTCGTTGTTGCGATCCACCGCCAGAGAATACTGGATGAGGTCATTGGACCCTATGGAAAAGAAATCGCACTCCGTAGCCAGAGCATCTGCCTGCATGGCCGCCGAGGGCAGCTCAATCATGGACCCCAGACGAATGTTGTCGGGCAGCTCGTGTCCTTCGGTTTCAAGCTCCTGATATGCCTCGTAGTAGACCTCTTTGGCCATCATCAGTTCCTCGAAGGAGGAGATGAGGGGGAACATGATCCGCAGCTTCACATCGGGGCAATGGACAGAGGCCCGCAGGATGCCGCGGATCTGCCTCTTGAACATGGTCCTGTTCACGAGCGACAGCCGTATGGAGCGTAACCCCAGAGCGGGGTTGGTCTCTTTTTGGGGGTTCTCGCCCAGGGCGTATTTGTCGGAGCCCAGATCAAAGGTTCGGATGGTCACCGCACCGTGGCCCCAACGCTCCATGAGCAGCTTCGCGTCGAGGTAATGGAGCTCTTCGTCCATGGCCCGCTTGATGTTGGAGATAAACAGAAACTCCGTCCGATAGAGCCCGATGCCTTCGGCGCCGTGGGACTGGGCAGCCTCCACCTCATCGACGAAGTCCACGTTGGCAAAGATATGCAGGGTTCGGTTATCAATGGTGACCGCGGGCTCGGCGCTCTCGGAGATGAGGCTCTGCTCCCGGGCGAAGTTCTTGTGCATACGGAGACGATACTCCTGCACCAGCTTCACGTCGGGGTTGATGATGACCACTCCCTCGAGGCCGTCAACCAGCAAAAGATCGCCGGTCCCCACAACCTCGGTGATGGACTTTACCCCCACTATGGTCGGGATTTCAAAGGCCTTGGCGATAATGACCGAGTGGGACGTCCGGCCGCCGCGCTGGGTAATGAGGGCGCTGATGGCGGAACGACCGAGCTGGATGGTCTCTGCCGCCGAGGCTTCGTCAGCCACAACGATGGCGTCGGGGGGAGGATCAAAACGCAGACAACCGTCACCGGAGAGCTGTCGCTGAAGATTGTTGATGAGGTGGTGGATATCGGAGAAGCGCTCCCTGAGGTAGTCGTCCTCCACTCCGGCGAAGAGGTTCTCCCACTTCTCCAGGGCCATGTTAAGGGCCCACTCCACGTTCACCATCTTCTCGGAGATGGTGGCGATGACGCTGTTGTGAAGCTCATCATCGCGGAGCATCATCTGCTGCGCCTCGATGATGTGACCGGGATCCCGGTATTGAGAATCTATTTTTTCCTTGATGGACTCAAGGTGGTTGAAAATTTTATCAACGGCCGCCTCGAATCGTTTGATTTCGAATTCGACTTCGTGGGGTTCAATGTGCCGAAGGCTGAGAGAGACAGTCTTCTTGGAGATAACAAAGGCGCGGCCGATTGCGATTCCCGGTACCACTCCCGTGCCGGTAAAGTAGACATTGGCAGATTTCATTATTCCTCATTAAATCCGGAATTGACCAGCTTTGCCAGCGCGGTCACTGCCTCCTGGGCGTCGTCACCAGTGGCTCTGATTTTCAGCGTACACCCCTTGTAGGCGAGCAGACCCAGAAGGCCCATGATTGATTTCCCGTTGGCGCTGAGATCCTTGAACACCACATCCACATGACTGGAGAATTTAATGGCGAGCTCAACGAACAGTTTTGCCGGTCGCACGTGCATTCCCTGGCTGTTTTGCAGGGTTACTTCGACTTCATAGAGATTTCCCACTCTCATCTCCTTGGGTCGCGGGATGGATGTACCCTTCGGGCAACACCACATCCCGGTGGCTTATCTGGATTCCGTGTCCCTTGGCATTGAGCAGACCCGCCAGGGTCTGGGCCACATAGACGCTCCGGTGCTGACCACCGGTGCATCCGATGCCACAGGAAATATATGATTTCCCTTCATCACGGTATTTCGGTAAGAGATAATTGAGCAAATCTTCGATTTTGTCAATAAATTCTTTGGTTTCTGGATATGATTCCAGGAACGCTGTAACCAGCGGGTCAAACCCGGGCAGTTTTGAAAGCTCTTCAACAAAATAGGGATTTGGAAGAAACCGAACATCAAAAATAAGATCTGCGTTGTGGGGAACCCCCCGCTTGAAACCAAAAGAGAAGATGCTGGCGATGATGGGAGGCTTCTTGAATGTATTGAAATAACTGATAAGATTCGCTCTTAATTCATGGACTGTGTAGTTGGTGGTGTCGATGATGCAGTCGGCGTGCTTGCGCATGGTGGCGAGCTGGCGACGCTCATCGAGGATGGTTGCCGAGAGTGCCCCGCCCCGCAGCGGGTGAGGTCTCCGGGTGGTGGAGAAGCGCGTGATGAGACACTCCTCGGACGCTTCGAGGAACAGCGTCTCCACACGGTGACCGCTGTCGAGCAGCTCTTGCCTGACCGCGGGCCAACTCTGGAAGAAGGAGGCGTTGCGCACATCGATGGCCACCGCCGCCTCCGAGTGCTTCCCTCCAGTGGTTAAAAGCTGCGCGAAGCTGGAAAGCAGCGGCACGGGAAGGTTATCGACGGTGAACACACCCATATCTTCGAGGGTGTGCAGCGCGACTGTCTTTCCGGCTCCCGAGAGGCCGCTGATGATAATAAGCTTCATGGCTACTCTATGTCCTCCTCGAAGAGCACCTGATCTCCCTGACTGAGCAGCGCCTTATTGAGGCGTTTTTGGAATGCGCGGGCGGAATGGATGCCGCGCTGTTTGAGCAGCCTGTCCCTGGCAGCCACCTCGATGATGGTAGCCATGGAGCGGCCCGGTCTCACGGGGAGCAAAATGGTGGGGAGGGGCACGTCGAGGATGGTCTTTGTGCGCTCGTCGAGGCCCAGACGCTCATACTCCTGCTCCGGGTCCCACTCTTCAAGTTCCACAATCAGTTCAATCTTTTTACGATCCCGGACAGCCGATGGACCAAACAGCTCTTTGATGGAGAGGATCCCCAGACCCCGGATCTCCATGTGCTGCTTGACCACGGGAGTTCCCATTCCCTGCAGGGTGGAGGGATGGTGCTTGTGGATCTCCACCGTGTCATCGGCCACCAGGCGGTGCCCGCGGGTGATAAGCTCCAGGGCAATCTCGCTCTTGCCGATGCCGCTGGGTCCCTGGAGAATGACCCCGATTCCCAGCACGTCGAGCAAGACCCCGTGGACCCTGGTGATTTCCCGGGTGAACTCTTCGAGAAAGAGGCTGAGTTTGTCCAGCAGGTCACCGGTGTTCAGGGAAGTGGCCAGCAGGGGCAACTGGGAGGCGGCGCAGGCCTCCATGAGATCAGGGTTGGCCACCAGTCCCTTGGTGAGGATGATACAGGCTGGCTTGAGCTCCAGGAGCGTCTTGATGGCTTCTTTTCTGGCGGAATCCTCCAGAGACTCAAGGTAGGAGATCTCCATGAGCCCCAGAACGATAATTCCATTCTTGCCCTTGGTCTTCTCAACCCCG
>JAHJLU010000164.1 GCA_018821745.1 Myxococcota bacterium
ACCCTGACTTTATGTACTGTCGTTGAGATGCGAAATAAAGGACTTCGGACATGAATCAACTTCCCAGTGAAGTGGCATTGAGTAAAATTGCCCGGGGGATCGTGGCTCTGATACTCGTCGCACTTAGCTTTGCCGTTCCCGGTTGTGTCCCGACGAAAAAGCATGGTTATCCCCAAAAAGCTGTTGAAACATGCGACTTCAAGTTCCCCTGGCCTCCCTGGCGCCCCCTCTTTTCCCGGTTTGCCCGTGATCGACAGTACATGCATCGGTTTCTCTACAACGGCGATGACCTTTGGCCCAAACAGATCAACCTGTGTGCCCGGGGTAGAAACTCCCTGCTGGACCTGGCCATGGGACCCGGTCTCTCGTTTGAACTGGGGCTTACGGGCCCCGCGTGGGAGACACATCTCTCCGGAGTAGCCTTAACCAATACTTTTCGTACGTTTTCGTCTCCTCTACGAGGCCTCAACTATGAATTCGTCTGGCCCGTCATTACCACCTCCCACCTCAAGCGAATGGAGATCCTGGCCGGTTACCTCTTTGGAACGCTCCTGACTTTGCCACCAACCCTGCAAATCCCCAAAGCACTGCACACATCTGTTCATTCCCAGACTCTGGCAAAGGGCGCGGCAGCCGACAGGCTGTGGGCGAGACGGCTCCTGGGTGCCTATATCAAGCGCACACAGGCCGCCATGACCACCATGAAGCGCCTAAAGTTTCCCCGCGAGAGCCAGATCTCCACCCGTTTGTTACATTTTGACAGCCTGCTTGACTCGACCCCCGCCAATCTGAGAGAAAAGGCTGTCCGGCGATTCGTACACGGGGTAAGGGTGGCCGCGGAAACCAGAGATCTGCTTTTCCCCTCTGAAAAGCTCTGGGAGGACGTCAAGGCTCTCACCTACACAAAAGTAGCCAGCTACCCGGAACCGCTGTCGCCGTGGCAACTGAAAATTTTTGCTGAGGCTCAAAAGAACACGAGACTCCTCACGAGGAGCGCCAAACTGGAATACATCCTCTCGGTAACCACTCCTGCAAACGTCCCCAAGGCATGGACCAGCGAGAAGAAGAAGTACCGTGCTATCAAGGCCAGGGGAGATGCATGGCTGAAGAAGATAGGGGACCTTGTTGGAAGACCGGCGTATATCAAACTGTTTGAGTCAGTAATTCCCCATCATCCCCTTCTCCTCACCGGAAATTTTTTCTTCGGCACCTCCCACATTGAGGAAACAACATCGGGGTTCACCCACGCGGCGCTCATCCTGAATCTGGGCAAATCACTGGGGTCCTGGCAATTTGAACGAGTACTGGGGTACTACTATGCCAACCGCGCGATTGGCCTGAAAAACAGCAAGGCAGCCGAACTGCTCTCGGTTCCATCGGCTCTTTTCACCGTGGCACGGTATTATGCTGCCCTGCCCTACACTATTGCCCCTCCCTTCCTGTTTCGGCGCGGGGCATCAGACATCATTAACTTTACGAATATTTACAGCCACATGAAGCATATTCTGCCGAACCAGTATAGTCTGGGGCACGGGTTTATATATGGGGCCATGCACCTTCTCCCCCACATCGGCGGAAACCATATGCTGACGTCCTTTTATTCCTTGAAAAAACTGGGAGATTTTACGTATCGACAGTTCGGGAGCTTACAGCGGCTGAAGGGGAAAACAGTGCGGCTCATCGTTCGATGCCGAAGACTCCGGCATTAGTGAAAAGTGACCCTTACCACACCGTCAGTGAGCATGCTCCGTACTTTTTTCGGCGGTTTTTTCGTGTAAATAATCATGCGTGACCCCTTCTTCAGTTTGACGTGCTTGATCCGGGTAATGACTCTCCCGTCGCCCTTTCGGTACCCTCTGGGCATTGAGAGCGCAGCACCCTTGATATTGATTACTATTCCATGGGGTTTGGCCAGCAGATAGTGGCTGACAGCTTTGGGCGTCCCGGCTGTCCCCACCATTATTTTTGTTGTTTTTCCCCGGGTATCAAAGGCGAGCGGGAGGGTTCTCCCCCGGTGTATCCCCTTTGAACCAGATGCCTCGGGCGCCTTTTTGTTATCGATTTTCCTGGCAGGTTTTTTTGCAGGTTCGGCGTCATCACCACGGGTACCACCTGGCAGGGGCGATGCTTCTGGATGAGCGGAATTTGTCTCAGGCGGGGTCGGTTTCACCACGTTCAGCGCAATACCGGTACCCTTTGTGATAGCAGGACCCGTGCCCGACACGTGTACCAGGTGCTCATACTCCTGTTGGACAGAGACCGGAGTCTTTTCAATCTTTCGAGGTTTCGAGGGACTCCCCATATTCATGGACACCAAAGAAAAGATCACCACCACCCCGACGCCAGCGGCAAGAACCTGAAGCCCTCTGCGCCGGATGAGGGAGCCCGTGGGAGCAATGGGATAGGTGTCAGAATTTTTTCCCGACCCGGCGGGCCTGGGTGCCGCGTCAGTTTTCCCGATATGCTTTTTCAACTCGGGGAGGCCGTTTTTCGCCATGGTGAGGCTTCTCACCGGCTCGGGATAGTGCCTCACCTCAGACGGGAGGACCGGTTTTTTTTCCGGGGGAGGAGGCGGCAGCTCACCGGACTCGTCGTAGATGGGCAAAGTGGGAACCATTGTCAGCGATGCGGGGATGGCATCAATGATGTCGTAATCCAGAAGGTCTCCACTATCCTCCTCATTAAAGAAATCCATCACACCCATGGGAGAGGTCGTCTTGCGGAGATACTCCTCACCCCAGCTCCCCAATGAGAGCTCAATTCCCATCTCCAGGGAAGGAATTCCCGATGAATCCTCCTGAACGAACGAGAGCCAGTTTATTTTACCGCGCTCCAGGACAGTCCCGTCGTCCATCACACTGGTCATCAGGTCACCCTTCCTCGCAAAGGGCAGCGCAACTGTAGCGACCAGAAATTTTTCGGAGAAGGACTTCAGTGAAGCGTTCAGTTCCGTGTCTCCATGAAAATGCAGGGACATCTTGGGTGGAGCAAGCGCCATCGCCCCCTCAGGCATGGAATTGTGCTTTGTAAAATAGTCAACATTGGCGGAATGCACAGAGATGACCTCGCGGATTCTTCCAAGATGAGCATCTGACAGGTTTGAAAACGCAAGCGCCATTCCCGGGGGTGGGTTCATCTCCGGTGGTCCCTGTCGAACCCACTGTACAACACTCCCGGTAACAACCGGCTCCGGTGAATCACCAAGGGTGAAGGCAATTTCCACTTCTGTTCCCACGGGCGCGGGATAGGCGGTCTGAACAAACACCCCCCCCTCACTGAGGTTTATCATGGAGAGGGTCGACGGTGGGAGTCGATTCCCTTGATTCACCGTAACAGCGGTCATGAGAGAGATATTTTCAGGTGTGGCGGTATTGGTATTCATAGCCATGGTTTGCTCCTACAACCCAATTCAGGATCTATCCCATTGCTACCATGGACACGCACACAGCGCGAAATTCTGCTTAAAACACCCCTACTCAAATAATATTGCTCGATTATTTCATTGCAGCGGGCATCGCGGCCGGTTGGGATGGGCCCATATCCGGGGCCGACCCCGGTGCAGCACCTCGAGCGGCTCGGCCGGGCGGTCGGAAAGCGCGAGCTGTGGGTCAAGCGCGATGACCTGTCGAACGCGGAATACGGGGGGAACAAGCCGCGGAAGCTAT
>JAHJLU010000165.1 GCA_018821745.1 Myxococcota bacterium
CCGCGCAAGCTCCCCTCCCACCATAAAGAAGCTCATCCCTCTCCCGATGCGATCCCCGCTGTGGCGCGAAACAATCACCGGCGCCGGAACATGGAAGAAACTGGATCCCAGGCCGGCGATCACCACCAGAAACAGCAGAACATAATAGTTGGGAGCCAAACCCATAAGGCTCATGGAGACAGCCGTGGCCAGCGGTGCGGCGATGAGAAACCAGCGCATATCGGAACGATCGGCGAGGCGTCCCACCATGGGGTTGAAGAGGGCAGGAATTTTTCGGACAATATCCAGGAGTCCGGCCAAAAGGAGGGAAAAGCCCAGCTTTGCGATGAGCAGTGGCATGAGGGGCGCGAGGAAACTCCCGAAGACATCGTGGACAAGATGGGACAGTGCCACCGCCACAACGGTCCTGGTCTCAAATTTTTTCTGGCCCATGGGCATCGCATCCTCTCCCGTGGGCATACTACTCCAAGGAAACCCGGGGTGGAAGCACATACCCTCATTTGCATTCGCAAATTCCCCGCTCTTCTGGTAGAATGGGCCTTCCATTATTGCAAAGGAGTCAACACATGACCCGTAAATCCATTGTCATTATCGGCGCCGGTCTCGGTGGTCTCAGTGCGGCTATCTCCCTGGCCGCCAAGGGATACCAGGTAACCGTTTGCGAGAAAAACAGCCACGCCGGCGGAAGACTCAATATTCTCGAAAAGGACGGCTACAGTTTCGACCTCGGCCCCTCCATCATCATTCTTCCCCAACTGTTCCGGAGCCTCTTTTCCCGTGCAGGGAAGATCATGGAGGATTACGTCACCTTTGTCCCCGTAGAACCCCAGTGGCGCAACTTCTTTGAAGACGGCACACAGTTTGACATCTGCGGTGATCTGACTCTCATGGAGAAAGCCCTGTCGGAGCTCCCCGGCGGGTCAGAGGGTTACTTTGACTTTGTGGAATATTCCAGGAGACTCTACAACTTCTCCCGGGAGGCCTATTTCGAAGAAGGCCTGGAAAATACCCTCGATATTATGAAACGGCACAATCCGCTCGCGGTCTGGCGTGGAACTGATTTTCCCCGCACGGTCCAGGCGGGGGTGAACCGTTTTGTCAAGAGTCCCTACCTCAGAGAGGTCCTCGGGTTCTTTGTCAAATACGTGGGTTCCTCTTCCTATGCAGCCCCTGCGGTCCTCAATCTCATGCTCTACTCCCAGCTGGGGTGGGGCCTTTGGTACGTGAAAGACGGGATGTACGAGCTGGCCAGGGGTCTTGAGAGACTCGCCTGGGAGCTGGGCGTGGAGATACGGCTCAATACGGAAGTGACCGCAGTGAGCACCTCCGCCAGCAGGGTCACGACCGTCTCCCTGGCCGACGGCACCGACCTGTCCCCGGATCTGGTGGTCTCCAACCTGGAAGTCATCCCCGCCTACCGCGATCTCATGGGTGAAGACGACCAGCATCTCAAGACCCTGAAAAAGTTCCGGCCGGCCTGCTCCGGTCTGGTGGTGCACCTGGGTGTGGACACTGTCTACCCCTCTCTGGCCCATCACAACTTCTTTTACAGCGAGAGCACCAAGGATCACTTCGCCACCATTTTCGATCGGGAGGAGCTGCCCAAGGATCCCACCACCTACGTGGTGAGTCCCACGGTAAGCAATCCGGCCCTCGCCCCCGAGGGTCACTCCATTATCAAAATCCTGCCCCACGTTCCCCCCATCCCCGAGGATGGCTCCGTACCGGATTATGACGCCCTCCTGGAGCGTGTGCTCACAAAGCTTGAACGCATGGGGCTCAAGGATCTGCGGCAACACATCGTCACCCGTGATGTCCTCACTCCCTTCGACATCCAGCGCCTGTACCGATCAAACCGGGGCGCTATTTACGGCGTGGTGAGCGATATGCACGATAACTGGGGCTTCAAGGCTCCCCGGCACAGCACAAAATACTCGAACCTCTATTTTACGGGAGGCAGCGTAAACCCCGGCCCCGGAACACCCATGGTGACACTCTGCGGCCAACTGGTCGCGGATGCCATCGCAAAAGACTGGCCCACGGATTAACCGGGCACAACAGGAGAATGACCATGAACCCCAAAAAAGTTCTTATTGTCGGCGCCGGCCCCGGCGGACTGACGGCAGCGATGATCCTGGCTTCCAAGGGATACCGGGTTGAAGTCTTTGAGAAGAGCAACGTGGTCGGCGGCCGCAATGCACCCCTGAGACTTGGCCCCTATACCTTCGATACGGGACCCACCTTTCTCATGATGCGCCACATCCTCGATGAGGTCTTCGCCATAACCGGTCGCAAAAGCGAAGATTACCTGAAATGTACCGAGGTGGACCCCATGTACCGCCTCCGCTTTGGTGACGGGCGGGAATTTTTCCCCACCCGGGATCCCGACCGCATGAAAGCCCAGATGGAAGCACTTTTCCCGGGCAGCTTCGCGCAATACCAGAAATATATGAAACGGGAGAAGGTCAAATACGAGCGCCTGGTCCCCTGCCTCCAGAAACCCTACGGGAAAATCTCGGACCATTTTCATATCCCCCTGCTCAAGGCCCTCCCCTACCTGGATCTCCATACGGATCTCTTCTCGTATCTGGGGAAATACTTCTCACATGATGATCTGCGGATCAGTTTCACCTTCCAGGCCAAATACCTGGGCATGTCCCCCTGGCAGTGTCCGGCGACCTTCAGCATTATCAGTTACATCGAGCACGGGCTGGGGATATGGCACGTGGAGGGAGGGCTCAACCAGATCTCCACACAGATGGCCAACGTCCTAAAAGAGGAAGGGGGAACGCTCCACCTCTCCACACCCGTGAGCGAGGTCCTGGTGGAGAACGGCAAGGCCCGCGGGCTGGTACTGGAAAGCGGTGAACGGGTCATGGGGGACTATGTCATCATCAACGCAGACTTTGCCCACGCCATGACCCACCTGGTTCATCCCAGGCACCGAC
>JAHJLU010000166.1 GCA_018821745.1 Myxococcota bacterium
CGTGACCCTCACCTTTTCAAAACCTCTCAAGGTCATCGCCCCTCGTGGGAACAGGCGGGAAGTTCATCGGCTGGTTTTTCACAGGGGCACACGGCATCTGGTGATTCTCACGGGAAGGTATGGCCCCTGGTATCTTTATCTGAAGCTAATTGCGAAGGAGAAGAGAGGGCCGGTGTTTTACAGGATGGGTCCTATCAAGGGCCCTTCCGCCCCCTGGCCCGATTTTTCCGCCTTGAACAGGCATCATCTCAATCCCGAGACCTTTGCGGACCAGGTGTGGGCCAGGTTTCTTGCCCAGATCGCACCACTATCCTCTGTGGGGTCTTCCTCGGTGCTTGCATACGTGGACTTTTTTGACCTGCTGGCGAGGGGCCTCCCGGAGGGGCCATTGTATCGGGAGTTCCGCCGCCGCGGCATAGCACTCCTGGGTATGCTGCTCAGAGGCCAAAAGCAAAAAGGAATGGACCTGCTGCTCATGGGAACGCCTTCCCCCGTGAGACCCCGTGTGCGGATCAATTTTGGGGGGCAGGTCTTCCCCGAAGATGTACTGGTGCGCTCCCATATGGGAACCGCGCGTTTTTACGGACCGATCCCCGTGAACAAGGTCCGCACGAGGATCACCACCCTCCTGGACAGCCTTGGTGTTCCCCGCTATGGGAGACGGTGGGACGAGGAGCCGGGCAGTCTCGCTGTGGCACTTCCCCCGGGCTGTGAGGCGGGATATTGCCCACGCGGGGCCCGGCGTTGTGAACCCACAGAGGGTGCCATCTGGGGACACGGGGGACCTGTGCAGGGGTGGATTGTATCCACAAAGCCTATTTCCGGTCGGTTCGAAGATTATTCGTCTCTCTCACGGGAGCTTTGGCAGCCTCGGGGCAAAGAAAAAATCTCGGTACCGCTGTCACCCGTGGGGGAAAAAAGAGGGAAAACTTGCATGACAAGCACTCACAACTCATGGTATGAACGGTGATGGAGCACACCATGGAAGCAGAAGTCGTCAGAATTATCAAACGATATCCCAACCGAAAACTCTACGACACCACCGAGAGCAAATACATCACGCTCAAGGAGGTGGCGGCCCTGATTCGTGCGGGGGAGATGGTGACTATCGTGGATAACCTCACCCAGGAGGATCTGACCCATGACTTTCTCCTGCAGATCATCAGAAACCAGGAGAAGAAATGGAAGCTCTTCCCCCTCCACTCCCTGGTTGACCTGATCCGATCGGGCACCGCAAGCTCCAACGATTTTCTCAACTCCGTCCGCGGCGAGGTGGATCAGCGCGTGGCCGATCTTCCAAAAGTTAACGATATTAAAGATATGGTCGAGTCGTACCACGTGAAATTCGAGGAGTGGCAGAAGAAGATCGATGCACAGATTCATCTGGTTCTCGACGCTCCTTCAACGCTCCTGTCCAAAGAGGTCGATGTCCTGGTGCGGCGGTTGTCCCAGCTGGAGTCAAAAGTGCAGGATCTCAAGGCGCGCCTGGAAAAACCCCTGCCTGCCACCTCGGACGAGACCGAAGAACCAGAGTCCTGACTCTGGCGTTTGGCACCATGGGCGTCGCCATGTGGTGCAACTAACCCATATGTGGTTTGTCCCAGTGGGTATGAACCAGCAACGCGTAAGACAAAGCACCATGACCCAATTTGATATCACCTCGGCATTCTACAAAATCAAGATAAACGATGTAGAGCGGCCTGAACGTAATCATCCCCTGCACGACAGCGCGGTGACCTTTGATTACATGAAGAAGCGGTTCACTGTTGTGGTTGTTTTTGATGGTGTCTCGGAGTCAAAGGAGCGTGATAAGAACCTGGTCTCCATCAGTCGCGAGCTGGAGTGGGATTTGGAACAGTACTGTCGAGTTGAGAATCCATTAGATATCAATGATATAGCCAAGTGGTTTATTAAGTGCGTCTCAGAGGTAAAGTATAAGGGGATGGGTGCCACAACCATCAGCCTGCTGCGGTTTGATCAGGAGAACTCCGCCATCGACGGATTCACCGTGGGAGATTCTCCCGCCCTCATCGCCCGCCGGGTGGTGGAGAACGAAGAAGAATTCATCGAGGCTCAGATTCTGGCGCAGCTCGACTGTGTGGTGAATTACCCAGGCGTGATTACGGAGCAGTGGCGGTTCGACACGC
>JAHJLU010000167.1 GCA_018821745.1 Myxococcota bacterium
CCCCGCCGTTTCGCCAAGTTCTTCAACATTATTGAGCGATTCAACAAACCGGGTGTCATAGAGGATCCCGCAGTGCTGACTCCCGCCGCTCTCCCCGAGGACCACCTCCCAAGAGCCCCGAAGACCGTTCTCCTTGAGCCGATCAAGGCTGCCCACTGATCGGACCTCCTGCACCGCCATGATGTTGAACCCACTCTCCTCTATCAGGCGGGATACTTGGGCATAATCGTCTGCGCTTCTGGGAGTATCCCCCGAGGACAAGGTATCGGAGAGGAACTGGATGTTAAAGGTCCCCACCACAAGAGTCTCGGGAGGATCCGGCTCGTTTTTTTCCTCCCCGCAAGAGACAAGTGCGAGACCCAAAATGCAAACAATCAAGAAATATCGCATACACACCTCCAGGAAAATGCAATCCCCCACTGCCACGGCAAATCACATGATGTTGAATTTTCCCATCAGAATCATAAAATCTAATTCTTTTATTCAATCCATTTTGTGATCACGCTCATGAGCGAACCTTTGGTGACGGGCTTTGCGATATAATCATCCATGCCAGCTGCCAGGCAGCGCTCCCGTTCTCCCTTGATGGCCCCGGCGGTCACGGCGACAATAGGGGTGTAGGTCCCGAACCTTTGTATGCCCCTGATGGTGCTTGTCGTCTCATAGCCGTTCATCTCGGGCATTTGCACATCCATAAGAATAAGATTAACCTTGTGATGCATGTACATCTCCACCACGGCTGTGCCCGAAGTGGCCTTGAGCAGCGTTACATTGCTGAAGGTCGAGGTGATGAGCCGCTCCATGAGCATCATGTTGATGGGATTATCCTCGGCGATCAGAATCACAAGGCCCTCCCGGGACATGGGCGCGGGATCGCTGCCGACGTCCTGATTCGCGTGGAGGGACCGCGGCGCCGATTTTGCAAATTTACCGAGCCCCGCCAGAGTCTCGGCAAGCTGCTCGTGACGCACAGGGAGCTGGAGCACGGACCAGATTCCCAGCCGGGAACACTCTTCGGTCATCCCTGTGGGTTCAAACCCGCTCACAAGGGCTACAGCGGGGAGGAGGGAGGGCGACAGGGCCAACTCATCCCGGATAGCCTCCATGACTACCGTCGCCTGCTGAGCCTGCCCCAAACAGGTGATGAAGAGGGCGTCAAACACTTCTCCCTGACGGAGTGTCGCCAGCCCCTGTGCAAAATCATGGTCGATGATCCGGCCTGCGCCTGCCAGTCTCAGGGCTGATTTGATCCGCTCCCGATGGGGCCCGCTGTTGTCAAGGAGCAGAATCCTTCCCTGATAGGCACAGGGCACCCATGGGGGTGACGCATCTACTACCTCGAGGGGCAATGAGAAGGTGAAGGTGCTCCCGACCCCCCTGGTGCTGGTCACCTTCAATTCACCACCCATTTTTTCCACAAGGCTCCTGGAGATGGTTAATCCAAGCCCCGTCCCACCGAAACGCCGGGTGATAGTCCCATCGGCCTGGGTAAACGCCCGAAACACGAGGTCAAGCTGCTCCGCGTCGATGCCTATTCCCGTGTCCGTCACCGAAAAATGCACCATACGGGAGGACCCGCCTGCGCCATGTGCCGCATCGGCTCCCACGCTGAGGATCACGGTTCCCTCGCTGGTAAATTTCTGGGCGTTGCTCAGGATATTGATCAGCACCTGCCCGATGCGCACCTGATCACCCACCACAACCGAAGGCAGCCCGGGATCCATTTCGCCCATGAGCGAAACCCCCTTGGCCTGCACCTGGGGTGCGATGAGCTGGAGAATATCCTCAATGAAGGGGACAAGGGGGAAAGGAGCACAATTGATCTGGATCTTTCCCGCCTCGATCTTGGAGAAGTCGAGTATGTCGTTGATAAGAACCATGAGCTGGCTGGCGGACTGGCTGATGGCGTGCATGTACTCGTGCTGATGTTCCGTCAACTGAGTTCCCATCATCAGCTCAGAAAATCCGATTACTCCGTTCATGGGCGTTCGAATCTCGTGGCTCATGTTGGCAAGAAACTCGGACTTTGCTCTGTTTGCCGCGTCGGCCTTGATCGCCATTTCTTCGGCGTGCAGCTTTGCCTCACGGAGCTTCTTCTCAGCTTCATGTCTCTCGGTGATGTCGATGAGGAACCCTCTGAAACCGACGCAGGAACCGTCGCGAATGACGGGAGTCGAGTGTATGAGCACGGGGAATCGGGTCCCGTCTTTTTTGACGGCGATGTATTCATTCAGGCCGGCGTCCTGCCCCCGGGTGACGCGCTCACGAAGGTTCCCGGCCACCATATGTCTCATCTCCGGCGCGATCATCTCAGCGCAATTCCATTTGGTCACATCCTCCGTCAGATCAAACCCGAACATACTCTTGCCCGTGGAGTTCACATAGATGAGGTTCCCCTCAACGTCTGTCTCATAAATATTCTCCGGCAGCGACTCTGCCAGCAGCCGATACTGCTCCTCGGACTCCATGAGCGCCTTCTCCGCTTTTTTTTGCGCGGTTATATCCCGCGAGAAGTTGGCGATCAACGTCTCCTGGCCAATGCTCACGGGGAAGACCGAGTGGGTAACAACCTTGGTCTCTCCGCCGGGGAGCGTATAATTTTCCGTGAGTTGAATGTTATTGCGCCCTCTGAAGGCACGCTCTATGCCGCCCACAGCCTCGAACACCGTCTTGATGCGGTCAAGAAACCCCGAATCAGTTCCCAGGGCATCAATGACCTCCCACAGGACCTTCCCCATGGCTGCGGCGGCCGAGATCCCAGAGAGCACTTCCATGGCACGGTTCCAGGCGATGATGACGCCCTGGCCGTCCATGAGGGAGACACCCTCCCCGGTCTGGTTGAAGATGGCCTGGAACCGGTCCTCACTTTGTTTGAGGCGCTCGTCGATGAGGTTTTTCATCTCGGTGATATCGGCCAGCGTCACCATCGCCCCATGGGGAGTTGATGAGGCATCACCGATGGGGATGATTTCATAGTGCACAAGCAGAGAGGGCGAATTCTCCCGTTCAATGGTCGCGTCGCCCCTGGAACGCTCTCCTCCCTCGAGGCACTTCTTCACGGCGCCGGCCATGCCTGTTGCGGTGAAGAGGGGATGCTCGCAGACGGAGACACGATCCTGTTCGTCCCCGAGCTCGAGGCCCAGCATCGCAAAAGCCCTGCTGTTGAAGGTGACAATACCTCCCCGGTCATCGGTGGTGAAGATCCCCACGGGAGCATTGTTGAACAGCTCCCGAAAGAGGCGCTCCTTCTCTTCTATCTGCGCCTGGGCTCTTTTCAGTTCACTGACATCGAGGATTACGCCGCGAATGCCCGCCACCTTGCCATCTCTGAAGAACCTGCGGCTGTGGAAAACTGACGGAAAGCGGGTCCGGTCTTTTCGAATGGCCACATACTCCGAGACGCCCTTGTCCCCAGACTGGACAATGTTCACGATATTCGCTCCGGCGAGGGAGCGATGCTCCGGGGCGATCATCTGAAGCCCTGTCAACTCCCCGTTCATATCCTCCTCATCGTAGCGGAACACGTCGAAGCCGGCCCGGTTGGTATAGATGAGGCGCGCAGCGAGATCCAGCTCATAGACTGTCTCCGGGAGGAGCTCCACCAGCTCCCTGTACCGTAATTCACTGGCGCTGAGGGCCTGCATTTTCTGAAAGGTCATCCACCGATCTTCAACCAGGGATTTATGCTGCTCACACAGCGCAGGCAGCGAAGCGGCAATCTCCGGGGTAACGGTGATGGCCACTCCCCCCGGCGGATGGGCCTCTATGGAAATAGCCTCACCAATCACACCGATGACAAATGGCCCCCGGTGAAGAATTTTAGCCAGATAGGCGAGCCCGGAACCCACATCGGGAGCGGTGAGGACGACTCCTCGCTCCCCGCGGGTGCTCACCGCCGATGGAGTAGAGGGTAAAAGTGGTTGCGCTGAAAGAGAGACGGATATCCAATGAATCAATCGGCACCTTCAATTATACAGAAAGAGAGGCGGTTCATGCTTTCTCCTGGCACACTATCAGAAACAAAAAGGAATTTGTACTCCCTTGTGGTATAAGAGTAGGGGTGGGTGGCGACACCCCCCGACACGCTGGTCTGCAGGCAGACCACCCTCGGAAATTGCATAAAATAATTCCGTTTCATGCGCGTAAAGTCCCCGTGAGACCCAGAAAGGAACACCCGATGCGAACGCTCCTGTACCCCCTTGTTGTCATCGCCATGCTTTCCTGCTCAGGCACCTCCCCTGATTCAAACACGGTGCCATCCGGGGACGAGACCCGGCCGGCGTCCAGTGACACAACCGAGACCACCATGGGCAATCGTCCATCCAGCAGCACGCTGACCGATGGAACCCAGTCCGCAGGGGCCATGGCGGGAGACGACAGCGGTGAAAAAAACACCAAACCAGCCACTCCCCTCAAGAAGACAAAAAAGCGCCCGGAAGACCTTATCATCCGTTCTGGCAGCGCCCTGACCGTGAAAGAAGCCAAGGCGATCCTCGCCTACCATAATCTGGTCAGGAGGCATGTGAAGGCGGGGCTTCAATACTGGGACACCAAAGTGGCCGCCTATTCCCAGTTGTGGGCCAATAACCTGGGGGCCAGAGGATGTCTGCTGGAGCATCGCAAAAAGAATCTATACGGGGAGAATCTGTGGGCCGGGACTGCCAGTGCCTACCCCGTCGTCAGCGCGGCCAAATCCTGGGAGACCGAAAAAAAATATTACACCGGCGGGAAACTTTCACCCAAAAACTGGTATAAATCAGGACATTACACACAGATGGTCTGGCGCAGCTCCACAGCGCTGGGTTGTGGAAAATTTGTGTGTAAAAACGGGATGATGGTGGTCGTGTGCAATTACAACCCCTCGGGAAACTGGATGGGACAAAAACC
>JAHJLU010000168.1 GCA_018821745.1 Myxococcota bacterium
CCTACATCTTCCTTATCCGCGATAAAATCACGGGCACCATCCTCTTCATGGGCCGCATCTCTGACCCAAGCTAAACTCCTCCCCCGAGCGTGCTTCCTCTCGTTTCACTAATGGTGCGCTTCTACCGCGCAGCCGAAGCCCATGTCATTTTTGAAGTATAGAGGGATGCGCTACTGGGCCGGGGGGAGGACCGCCCTGGGGATGTTGGACTGCTCGAGATCGCCGCTCCCCAGCTTTCCGTAGTCGCCGCAGCCCCAGCACCAGAGGCTCCCGAGGTTGTCCAGGGCGCAGGTGTGCCAGGTGCCTGCGGAGATGCCGGTGAAGGTGACACCCGGGGGCATGACGACGGCCGTGGGAGAGGGGACGTTGGTGGTGCTGTTCACGCCGGCCTGGCCCTCGCCGTTGTGGCCCCAGCACCAGGCGTTGCCCAGATCGTCAATGGCGCATGTGTGGTACTCCCCGGCGGAGATGCTGTCGAAGGTGCGCTCCGGGGGCATGGTCACGGGCTCCGGGGTCGACTGATTGATCTCCTCGCCGTTCCCCAGCCGGTAATAGCTCCCCTTTCCCCAGCACCAGGCGTTGCCCAGGTCGTCAATGGCGCAGGAGTGCTCTCTTCCGGTGGAGAGGCCCCAGAACAAACGCTGTGAAGGCATGAGCACTCCGATGGGGGTTGAGGCGGTCGTCGTGGTGCCATCGCCCAGTTGGCTGTCGGTGTTGGAGCCCCAGCACCAGGCGTTGCCCATGTCATCCAGGGCGCAGCGATGGAGCATTCCTGCTGCGATGGTCGTGAAGGACCGATCCGCGGGCATGGGGACAGCCACCGGGGCGCCGGGCATGTTGAAGGTCCAGGCGCTGCCCTGGGAGTCCAGCGCGAATCCTGTGTTGTTGTAATAGATGCTCAAGTGGCTCCAGGTTTCGCCTGGCGGGAGTGGCTGTGCCATGGGAGTGGCCTCTTCAATGCTCGTGAAGCTGCCCCAGCAGTAAGCCTGGCCTTCATGGGACAAGGCACAGGTGCTCATGCCTCCTGCCCTAACAGCAGTTGCCCCGACTCCTCCCATGGGGACAGCCACGGGGATCATCACAGGGGAAGCGTCGCCCGTCCCCAGTTGACCGTAGGCTCCGTCTCCCCAGCAGAATACGCGGTAGTCTCCTGTGACGGCGCAGGTGTGCCTCATCCCGGCGTTGACCGCGATCCAGGCTTCAGTCTGTTCACACTCCCAGACCAGCCGGCACTCACCGTCGCAGGACACGGACCCGCCGGAGAATCCCGCGCTGTCGCAGCTGGCTCCCCCCAGATCCGTCCCGTCACACTCCTCGAAGCCGTTCTTTACGCCGTCACCGCAGGAGATCTCGCCTTGGCACTCCGACAGGTCGAAAGCGCAGTCCACGCAGCGCAAGCTTCCCCCGGTGTAGCCCAGGGTGCCGCAGGTGATACCACTGGTGTTCTCGGAATCGCACTCCTCGTCCCCCTGGATGACGCCATCGCCGCAGACCACCTCGCGGTAGCACCTGGAGGTGTCGAAGCGGCAGTCACTTCCGCAGGCCAGGGTGCCGCCAAGGTAGTCGCCCGCCATAGTGCAATCGGTCCCGCCCAGCGCATTGCCATCACACTCTTCGGGGGTCTGGATAACGCCGTCGCCACACAGATCCCCTCCCTCGCAACCAGAGATGTTGTAACGGCAGTTGTCGGCACAGCTCAGTTCCCCGGAGGGATACCCGATGGCACTGCACCGGGTGTCGGCGATGTTGTCGCCGTCGCAGGACTCGTTGTCGCCCTGGATGACCCCGTCTCCGCAGAACCCCTTTTCAAGGCAAAGGCTCAGATCCAGCGAGCACTGGTCCGTGCATGTGAGCCGCCCGCCGTAGTAGCCAAGGAGCTGGCAGTAGCTGCCGCCGAAGGCACCGCCATCGCATTCCTCGCCCAGGTCCAGGACCTCGTCTCCGCAAGCGTCAGCCACCTCTACGGTTTCATCGCAGGCAGCGACAGCCCAACTGATCAGAAAGATAAGGAGGAATTGTTTCATCGAGATGTCCCTTCCAGACCGCCGGCAAGGTGCGGCGATGAAGCCCGTCGCGCTGATGGGGCCGTGCAGGATAATCCCGCCGGTGGTGCAGTCCTCACTCGCGTTCAGTGCGTTGTGAAGATTGTGCCACACGCCTGCGGTTATGTAAACAATGTCATGGTGTCCCGACTCGAGTGTTCGGTGCGCCTGGAGCAAGACTCCCTCACCGTGTCATCCGAGAATGCCACAAAGAGTGGTTTGCCCCGCGTGCGGGGTTGATTCGAGAAAATGTAACAGCTGGATTTACATGCCGAAGGAGAATTTTTTGCAATAGTGGTAGGAGGTCTTTCCCTTTGACTGCACTTTGACGATGGCCTTCATGGGTGTCATGTTTCCAGTGACCTCAGAGATGATTTCGATCAACGGTCCCTCTGTGGTGACCTGGTTATACACAAAAAAACGCTTGCTGCCGCCGGTCCCCGACGTCTTCATCAGTTTTGTCAGAGAGGTTTGTTCTTTTCCTTTTACGACGGAAAAATAGGTCTCCTCACAGGTCGCGCCCACGGGGAGTTTCCCGGTTGCAATAGCCCAGTCACACGAATTATCTTCTTCAATGCCGATGTTGACTGGATTCACATCATGGAAATCACGGCAGCCGGAGGCGTCACAAAGCTTGTGCCTCGCCTTGTTTTGCGAGAACTCATAGAGCAGCTCGGAGTTGATAGTGCCCGAAATGATCCTGTTGGTCGCAATATCGAAGACTCTTTCACTTCGAAATGTGCGGAAGAGTGCCTGGGTTTTGGGGACAACTTCCTTGGAAAAATAGCTCTTTATAAAGCGCCCCTCTTTTCTTGTCTTTGAGGCGGTCCTCATCTCCTTGACCCCCGTATCCAGAGAGGTGCACTCCACCTGGAAGGAACCCGATGCGGTGAAGTATTGCAGCATCTGTATTGCGGTTGGTTTGAATTTCCGCATATTTTTTTTCTCAGCGGGGAGGATGGTTGTGCTGTCCAGAATCTTCCTCAGTGGCGCAAAGTCCTTCTTCATTGCAGGGCTCAGAAAATCCCCCTCACCGGATCCGTTCTTCTTGCATCCGGGGAAGAGTGGAATCACAAAAATCAATAATATTATTGTATGCTGCATGGTTCTCCCTGGTGGCGTGAGATGTGTTGCGTGGCATCCAAGCCTTTGCCTACAGCATGACAAAATATGATTCATTGTAAAATGAATAAATGTTCAATCATGTTTTTCCAGCGTTTTCTCTATGAGATTGTCTTTGATATGCTCTATGCCCCACTGGGGATCAGTCGGACTGGGGTGTCTCGGGGATGTCTACGGGAGGAGTGTAGTCGGGTTTTTTCACCGGTGTCTTGCCCGCGTTGCGCTTCTCAAGAACAGTGGGGCGCGGGGGCAGCTTGTGGGGGAGAATTTTCTTGTGATAATAAGTGGAGAGGGGCCGGGAGAGGGGTCTCCCCGCGTAGCGCCGCCGCCGCCACACTTCCCCCATGTAGGCACCGGAGACGTGGAAGTGGTCCCGGTGTCCGTGGTCGTAATCGGGGGTGAGGATACGCCGGAAAATGGGCCAGGTCTCGAACTCGCAGATCATCTCGCGCATGGTGCGGGGGATTCCCTTGGGCAGGGGACCCACACAGTCCTTGGCGGTGCCCGCGATGCGCATCCAGTCACGCTCCACAACGGCGACCCTGCCGTGGGGACCCCGAAGGGCCTTGATGTCGATGGCCATGCCGCTGGCGTGACGCGAGAGCCTGCGGGTCCCGGAGACCCTTGTGTACCGGTAGGTCGAGGTGTAAAGGATCTCGTCGAAGCCATATTTCATGAAGATGGGGGCCGCGAAATAGAGGGCAACCACCATGGGGCAGTCGAAGATCAGCGCTTTCTTGGAGCCCCACGCCCACCGGTAGAAGATCCCGCCGATCATTTTTCCCGGGAGGCTGACAGGGGTCTTCATGCCCCGCTTGAAGGGACCGGGAGTGAAGGGAATGCCCAGCTGCTTGAGGACCACGTGGCAGTGGGGACCGTCGATTTTTTTGGTGACATAGAACTGGCCCTTTGTAACACCGCCCCATCCCAGTTTTTTCATGATATTGAGGACGTTATTGATCGCCAAGGTGCCCTTGAGGGAGGCATAGAGTTTTTTCTGGGTCTTCTGCCGGATGATCTGCTTTTTTTGTTCCTGGGCAGAGTTGCCAGTCCATGCCGGCTCCAGCCGGGGAGCCCTGTGGCCCACGCGAGCGCCGCGGGTGCCCATCCAGCCCTTGCGCCATTTCTCCGTGTGGCTCTCGGGGAGCTGGGTGGGGAGGATGAGGTGGAGGGTGATGAGTAGTGCTACCATGGGTTGCGGGACGGGCCAGGGAAAGAGGCGGCCGGCGCGTCAGTGTGCAATATAGTTGATCGCCCCGTGAAAATCAAATTTCCTTTGAGCGGCACCTGCGCGAACGCTGTCCATGGTGTTCGTTGTGGTGCATCGTTCCTCTCTCCTTTGTATCAAGGCTGGAGGAGTCTGGGGCCTATTATGTCAGGCCAGGGGTGTGATGTCGGGGAATCGCGTGGCTTCAAACACCGCGGTCGCTTCCTCCAGCAGGGGCTGCCGCATTGCTTCTGTTGAATGATTCGGGGGCATGAGGATCAGTTCCCCTGCCTGTGCCATGTGAGCCAGGCGGGCCATCTGCCTGGCGGTACAGTGCCCGTTCTTGCGGGCCTCCTCAAGGTCAGCGTTGACATAGGGGGCCATGGCGATGACCGTATCGCAGCCATGCAAGAACGTGGAGAGTCCCTTGTAGGAGGGTTTGTCCAGCACGGCCCCCGAGAGCCAGGCCACGGACTTGCCGGGAACCTCCCGCATGAGGAGCGCCCGCAGCTCTCCGATGTCACGGTCCTGCTCCCCCAGCGTCACCGCACCCGACTCCACGGAAAGATCCTTCACCTGTTGCAGCCAGGGGCCTCCCGTGAGGCCATGTTCCTTGAGGAGCGAGCTGTCTATGACCTGCCGGGATGCTTCATCCACGCGGTAGGCCACGCAGGGACCAAGGTGGGTCAGGAGTATGGCCCGGACGGTGCAGTGGGGCATGGTGACCAGAGCCTCGCCCGCGGGTTCGGTGGAGAGGTCATGGTATGCGCTGAAACGGTCCGTGGGGGAGAGGCGGGAGTGATCCACCCAGTCTTCGTTGATCTGTCTGATCTCCCAGTCACGGCGGGTTTTTGACCGGTGGCTCCAGAAGTAGCCTCCAAAATGGTTCGCCATTATCGCTGCGCCACCCGGGGGGACCCACAGCACATTGGGAGTGCTCCCCCGCTCTGTTCGCCTGCGCAAAATGTATGGAAATCCGCAGAGCTGCTCCATGTGGAGCGTGGAGAAGAACAGGTGGTCCAGTGAGAGCACCTCAAACTCCTGGAGCTGCCCGGGACACCCTTCACCGGCGTCAAAGAGCAGCCGCGTGACCTCCTTGCCGGAGTCCGCCTGGACAAAGAGCGCCCGGTCGCCTTCCCCGGACCCCAGAATACGAAAACTCAGCGCCATGTGTACATCGCCTCCACCGTGTGCCCCCGCGGGGCAAAATCCATGGTTTCACCATAACCCCACCCGGGCAAAAATGCACGGGATTCCCCCACGGGCCTCCTGCGGCCGCTGAAATGGACAGGCCCTATTTGGTGTGGGTGACCGATACCCGGGTTCTCAACCCGCCGCGGATGTTGAAGTCTCCCGTGACGGTGATGGAGAGTGGATCCAGCGCAGCGACCAGGTCATCGCAGATGCGGTTGGTGACGTCTTCGTGGAAGGCTCCCTCGTTGCGGTAGCTCCACAGGTAGAGCTTGAGGGATTTTAGCTCCACACAAAGGGTGTCGGGAACATACTCCACGGTGATGGTGGCAAAATCCGGCTGTCCGGTGACGGGGCAGAGCGCCGTGAACTCATCGGTGTCGATGGTGATGGTGTACTGCCGCCCCTGCCGGGGGTTGGGAAAGGTGACAAACTCTTTCGAGGGCTGTGTTGTCATAGTAAACCTGTTTCAACGTGTTAGAGGGCGCCGGAGCTATAGGGCCCGGTGATGAATACCAGCTCCCGCTCACGAAAACGGGGTCACCGTTTTCATCGGGATCGGCAATCTAGTCTGCTTATTCATCCTTGTAAAGACCTTTGGTTATTACGGCGCTGAACCTGAGCCCCGCGGGTGCTGTGCAGGCAATGGGAGGGTTTTAGTGGGAGTGATCTTCAGTGACCCGGTTGTAGATTTTGTTTATTCGGCGTTCCAGCTCTTTGATATAGGGCGCTTTCTGCTCCTTGTTCAATATTTTGTGGAGGTCTCTCACCAGATTTGCTTTTAACAGATAGGCCTGCAGTTGCCATTTTCCCATCTGCTGCAGTTGTTTCTTCACTTCAGCTTCTTTCCAGGTGTCGTGTGCCACCGCCATGGCCATCTTCTTCTGGAGGCCATAAATCTTCTTCTCCAGATCTTCCATGCCCTTGTCGTGCATGATTTTGTGGAGTTTTGAGAATTTCTTTGCCTGATCGGCCTTGATCACCTTTTTGTCCACGAACTTCAGCACCGAGCGGTTTATGCAGGGCAGGGTAATGGGCAGATGCTCGGCCCTCTTGCCCCTGGGCGCCTTGTATTTGTCATGGGCCTTGGCAGCAACCGGCACAGTGGGGCACGGCTTGCATTTGGGACAGGTGGGGGCTTTGGCCTTGGGGCATTTGGGGACTTCGGTTTTGGGACACTCCTTTTTACAGGCGCTCAGCGCAAACAAAACCGCGACGGAAACAAACAGGAATTTTTTCATGATACATTACTCCTTTCAAGGGTGTGTACAGTAGTTTTGGGTTCATGGTGGACTGCCTCAGTCTTCATCCGCTGGCAAAGAAGCATCAGTAGCGGATGTCCATGGTGAATTTTATTTGTCGTCCCATCATGAAGGGACTGGAGAGGTGCGTTGTGTACTTTTTATCGAGCAGGTTCGTCCCGATTACGGAGAAGGAGATGGAGTCAACGATCCGCGTCAGAGGTATGACCAAACCGGCTCTGGCGTTGAGG
>JAHJLU010000169.1 GCA_018821745.1 Myxococcota bacterium
CGTCATCGGGGGTCCCGTCGCCGCAGAAGGGGAGAAGACAGGTACCCACGCGGCACCCGTTGGGCTCGTCGGAGTTTAATTCACCGTCGTCGCATTGCTCCAAAACATTGGTGCTGTCGTTGGTGGGGACAGACATGTTGATGATGCCATCACCACACTGCGCGAGCTCACAGGTGATGCGGCAGGTGTTGGAGTTGTCATCGTCACCGTCATCGCAGTCTTCGTCGGAGTCCTTGATGCCGTCCCCGCACCAGGGAAGTCTACAAAGATGGACCGGTGAGGAGAGGGGGTTGGCCGGGTTGTAATCGGGGTTGAGGATGGCCCGGCATCTGTCGGGCAGCATATTGAGGCCTTCTGCGATAAACGTGTTTTCCAGGCCGTCATCGCACTCTTCCAAATCGTCGTCAATACCATCGCCGCAGTCTTTGTAGGTGCAATCTGTGCGGCAGCCGGCGTTGGGGAGATCAGAGTTGTACTGCCCCTCGTCACACGCCTCGGTCTCAATCTCCAGCTGCCCGTTCCCGCAGCCGGCGTTGGTACACTTGTACCGGACCTCGTCCACGGAGCTGACGTCGATTACGCATTTTGTCCCGCTCTGGCAGTAGCTGCCATCGTCACACCTGGTGACATCAATCTCTTTGGCGCATCCGACAGAAATAAGCATGGCGGCTAGGGTGATAAGGAGTAGTTGTTTCATAGTGTTCCCTCGGCTATTCGGAAGCTTTTTGCGTATCTTTTTCATCGTCAACAGTATAAGTCACGGGGACTTGCTTATCTTTGAAGACATACAGGAGGACCGCAGTGATGGCGGCTCCGATTCCAACTCCCACGATCCCTGTCCCCAGATTCTGATAAAGAACTGCGGATTTCTCACGGGTGTCGTCGTATGCAAAAGAGAATCCTCCGGAGGTCGAGATGGTGGTGTTCAACTCATCCTGGATGGAGTCGATATCGGAGCGACCCTTGTAAATTGCGTAGCCACCACCGGCCAGGAGCAATGCGGCGGCAGAGGCGCCAATGATTGTCCATTTGAGCGGAATCCGGTTCACTTTTTGGTAGCGCACCGCCTGCTCGAATTTTCGCAGGGTGATGATCTTCTCCGCGACGACGCCACGGGGGATATACACATTAGCGTTTTCAGCAATATAACCGGTTCGGGAGGCAGTGATCAGGTGGCGCCCCGAGTTGATTGTGACCGCTTTATTGGCAGGGCAGGTGGCAATGGAGTCACCGTCAATGAATACCTTGACCTTATCCTGGGAGCATTTGATCCGAAGAATGGAGAGGCTGCCCATGAGCTCAAGCCATTTCTCCTTTGCCTCTTTATACCGCAGGGGACCCACGGGTTCGGGGCCGTATTCAAGCACCGCCTTGAACATGTTGGCAGCTTCCAGCGGGCGCCCCAGCATGGCCAGGGCGACACCCATGTTGAACAGAATGCGGGGATGATCCCAGGTCTTGTATGCTTTTTTGTAGTTGAAGAGGGAAGCTGCGAGGTCCCGGCTCTCAAATTGTCTGTTGGCCTTATGGAAGAGCGCCCGCGATTTTTCTGATTCCTCTTTATTGGTCTTGTCTTCGTAGGTGCGGGTCTGCAGGGGGGCCTCAATCTTCTGGGAGACAACAGTGACGCCCACTGCCTTTTTCTTCGATTGAGCGTCCACATCAATAACCTGAGCCCTGGCTCCAAGAGGGATAAGACATGTGATAATCAAAGGAATAATGAACCGAATATTCATAGTGTTATACCTGACGGTGGTTGATCCAGTAATAGTATAGCCGCAATTTTGAAACGGACCGTACAAGAATTAAATTTTTCTCGGCAACTTCTGGATAATTTTCGATCTAAGTGCTTGAAGTCGTTTTACTGTTTCGCGTTCTTTCAGGAGCAGAACTTTCAGATCACGTCTGGCCTGCTCAGCGGCGATCCTTGCCGTACGTTCCGAGGCGGCAGAGAGTTTGACCTGCTCCGCTGCGCGACGTGCTTTTCTTGTGGCTTCCTCTGCCTGTTTCTGAGCTGCTTTGGCGTGCTTCAATGCACCAACCAGTTTGCTGTTACTGTCTTTGAGATCTGCCTGGGCCTTGATCTCTTTTTCCCGGGCCTTGACCACGTCTTTCAATCGCTGAGAGGCCAGAGTTTCTGCAGATTTGGCCCGCTTGGTCTCTTTCTCGAGTTCAACCATCTTCTTCTTGACCGTGCGTTCAGCGACAGCAGCACGGCGCGCTTCGATCTTGGCCTTGACCGCCTCTTTCTTGGCAGTTTTCTCAGCACCGCGGATGGCGAAGAGGGCTAAAATTGCACCGATGGTAACCATGGCCATGAGGACAATCGCGGTGGCAACCAGGTAGCGTTTTCGTCTGGCGCTTCGATCCGCCAGCTTGAAGGCGTGATCGAGGAAAATCTTTTCGATATCGGTGAGTCCGCCCTGATAGCGCTTGAGCCACAGGCGGGCTTCGTCGAGGGCGTCGCCCGACCAGAGCAGCCCGTTGGGGCGCCCGCGCGTGTTCCATTGTTTGGACGCATCACGCAGCTGCTGCAACATGGCAGCATTCTCGTTGTCTTCTTCGAGCCAACGCTTGAGAGTCTGCCATCGGGAGATGAGAGACTCATGGACAACCTCGACCTGTGCATCCTCTCCGTGATCGCCAATTGACGATATGGTTAACAGGCGGGCAGCGGCAAGGGTTTTGAGAATTCGCGCAGCGATCTCGGGCCCCATGAAGGAG
>JAHJLU010000170.1 GCA_018821745.1 Myxococcota bacterium
CAGCTCGGCCAGGGTGGCATACATGGAAATGGGAAAAGCCGTGCGGACCTTTTTGAAGACCAGCCTCGCCTCTTCGTGCTGGCCTTTTTTCATCATTTTCATTCCAAAATTATAGAGCAGATCAGGCTTTTTCTGGACCTTCTTGGGAATTTGCGCTGCTCCAGAACCGAGGGTACATGAGCTCCCGATAAAAATGAAGGAAAACAAAACAATAAGAAAAGTATATTTCACGTGTTACTCCACGGGTCTGAAAAATGAGACCCAATGTCCACAGAATCACCCATGGACAAAGCGTCGACACCATACGATGGAATGGGTGTTAAAGTGAAGAAAATATTTGCTTCTCGGATCTATGTCAAGCTGAGATCCGTGTCATCAATGGTGGCAAAGAGATCGCTGAAAATCCCGTCAGAGACAAGGACGCCCCTGTCTGTCAAGCGGTACCTGCCATTTTCTATTTCAAGGTGACCGCTCGCAAGGAAAGTCCTCAGAGCCTCCTCAATGTGTTCCCCGCTCTGAAAGGACTCCAGCGGTATCCCTTTTTTCAGGCGAAGGCCTGTCATTATCATCTCATTTTGCAGCAGCTGCGGAGTAATAATCTCTACCTCCTCTGCCCAGGGAGGGAAACTCTCCCATGGAGAAAAATCCAGGTTGAGGTAGCAGTCCGGGGGAAACGGGTTGTACCAGCGGTAACAGCCCGCACGGGATGCGGCACCGCTCCCGATACCGATGTAATCACCCCCGGTCCAGTATGAGAGATTGTGGATGGATTCGTAGCCGGGGATGGAGAAATTGGATATTTCATACTGTTTGTAGCCCAGATCATCCAGCAGCCGCCTCCCCGCCTCCATCTGGCCAATCCATTTCTCTTCGTCAGGGACCTTGATCTCCCCGGCACAAACCCTTCTGTGGAGCTTCGTGCCCTCATCAACGCTGAGGCCGTAAAAGGATATATGTCGTGGATGGAGCCCATGTGCTTCCCGGATATCCTCTTCCATGGTGTGTATCGACGAGGAGGGGAGGCCGAAAATCAAGTCAAGGGAAATGTTCCCCATCCCCATATCCTGGAGCATCCGGACCGCCTGGCGGGCCTGTTCTGAAGTGTGCCTGCGGCCGATGGACCGGGGGTCCTGGAATGTCTGAACCCCCAAGCTGATTCTTGTAACAGGGCTGTCACGCAAAAACGCCCAACTGGAATTCAGGTCGTCGGGATTGCACTCCACCGTGAACTCTTGTGTCCCGGTCAGGTCCACCTGCTCCACCAGCAGATCCACCAACCGCCGGACAAATTCACTTCCTCCCGCAGAGGGAGTTCCTCCACCAATATAAACTGTCCCTACGGTACGAGCGCCCAGGAAATTCCGCAAAGAGTGAAGCTCTGCTTCAAGAGCCTTGAGGTAATCGGCCAATATAGCGGGTTCAGAGAGGATAATACGGGGAAAACTGCAGTAGTCGCAGAATGATTGGCAAAAGGGGATATGAACGTAAAGAGAGATCTTCCGCCCATGCATTATGGTATTTTGAGGGAGAGGGGAAATGGGTCCTAGTCCATGTTCTCGGGACAACTGGCAATATCATCGCCATTACAGCAGTCGTCCTTCTGACGATTGGTGTTGCTGCACCGGCTGTAGCAGAGATCTGGCGTAGTGAGGAAATCTTTGCACTCGCAGATACACTTGCCGGCAAGGTCCTGGCTCTCTTCACCCAGAAGAATGCAGACAAATCCCTGGTTGCAGTTTGCCTGGGAATCCGCTCCGGAGCAATCGCCGTCAGCGCTGCATTTTTTAGAGCAGAACTGAGTTGTTTCAATCACCTTCTCGTCTTCCTCGTTGGTGACAACCTTTGTCTGGAGAATACAAATGCGATCAAGGCATTCAGGGGCTTCAGAGTTAATGGCTTTAACACCTTCACCGCCCGATGAGTTATCGAAACCCACAACGCAATACCTGCCAAGATCACTCTGCTCACAGCCGAAACTGCCCAGAATCACAAGGGAGAGGAGTACAAGGGAACCAAGGCTCAACAGTCTTTTCATGGATTCCTCCGGAATCATAGGTTAATTGCAGGTCAACCCTGTGTAAAAACAGTGCCTAGTTTATTCTTTTAGGCTCATGAGTCAATAAAAATCTTCTTTCCTATTCAATCCAGGTGCCCTCAGGGCCCCTTTTCCCTTTCTTATACCACATATTTTACATCCATGACGCAACATTTCCATGGGCTGGGCGATAAGATCGCCATGGAACAAAACGAAAAAATTGCACGCATGATTTTATCAAGCGCCCGTGTTGCAAAACGTCGCAGCCTCGCAGCCGATCTTCTCAAAGGGACGGTGACCGCCATGGAATTAATAAGGAGTCCCGGCGAATGCGATAAATATGGTGTTGATGGTCTGGACCCGGCAAAGAGTTCCACCGATAAAGATTTGAAATGGTTGGAGATGTTCGGTGGAGATTATATCGTCCTGGGTGATCCCCGGTATCCCCGGCGGCTGCTGCGTATGGGCACCCCGCCCTTCTGTCTGCGGTGGCAGGGAATGCTCCCCATGGGGGGCTGTCTGGCTGTAGTGGGTTCTCGCGCCGCCACACGGCGGACCATGGCCAATGCCAGCAACTTTGCGGCTGTTGTTTCCGACCGCGGGTACCATGTGATTTCAGGAGGCGCCTACGGTATTGACGCCGCCGCGCACCGGGGCTCCCTCAGTGTTAACAGCGGCACCACTGCCTTCCTCGGTTCTGGACTGGGGACTCCCTACCCTCAGCGGCATATCCCTCTTTTTGGGGAGATTATCGCCGCAGGTGGAGGAGTCGTCAGTCTCCATCATCACGAATTCCTCCCTTTTCCCGGAGCATTCATCGAGAGGAACAGGGTGATGGCGGCACTGGCTGATGCGGTGATAGTGGTCGCGGCCAACCTGAAATCCGGTGCACTGCACACAGCAAAGGCCGCAATTCAGATGGGGACCCCCCTCTTTTTCTTTCCCGGGACACCGGGCTGCGACTCACTGGCAAGTGCCCGTGGAACAGCTCTCTGCGAGCCTGATGCCATCATCGATGAGCTGGCTAAAATCGGACACCCCTAACGCTCCAAGAAATAAACGCCGTATAAACAATGCGTTACAGGCAGACTGCCGGGAAAAAGACGATTGGGTCTTGACGCTCTTACCCTTGGGGTGCAAATTGACCCGCTAGAACAGTGCCTGCTCCGGCAGGCTTCCTCTCCGAAAAAAAGGCAATATCCATGGCCAAACCTGTCATCATTGTAGAGTCTCCCACAAAAGCGAGATCCATAACCAAATATCTGGCCCACAAATACACTGTAATCGCCTCCAAGGGGCACATCCGCGATCTCCCCAAAACAAAGATGGGGGTTGATGTTGATCAGGGTTTTGAACCGAATTACGTAACACTTCGTGATAAAAAAGATGTGATCGCCGCGATTAAAAAGGCCGCCAAGGACGCCCCCATGGTCCTGCTGGCACCTGACCCCGATCGTGAGGGAGAGGCCATCGCGTGGCACATTTACGAAATCGTTAAAAAAGTGAATCCCAACATCAAGCGCGTGCTCTTCAACGAGATCACGGAAAAGGGGATCAACGCCGGGCTCGAGTCTCCCCGGGATCTTGACCAATATCTCTTTGAGAGCCAGCAGGCACGAAGAATAGTGGATCGTCTGGTGGGCTATGAGCTCAGCCCCCTTCTCTGGAAAAAAGTGAGGCGGGGACTGAGTGCCGGTCGAGTCCAGTCAGTGGCCTTGCGGCTGATAGTGGAACGGGAGAAAGAGATTCTTGCCTTTGATCCCCGGGAATACTGGGCGATCTCGGTTGAACTCACCCACGAGAATGGTGATGTTTTTCGTGCCCTGCTTGCCAAAGTCAACGGGAAGAAAGCGGTCGTTCCCGATGCCCAGACCGCTGCCGCAATACTTTCTCAAATCCAGGGGGAGTATCTGGTCAGCTCCGTGGTGAAGAAGCGGTCCACAAGAAAATCTCCGCCACCTTTCATTACGTCGACCCTCCAGCAGGAGTCCTCAAAGCGATACTATTTCCCGGCCAAAAAGACCATGATGCTCGCCCAGAAGCTGTATGAGGGAATTGAATTCGGGGCGTCCAATGATCTCCGCGGTCTCATTACCTACATGCGTACTGACTCGACCAGGGTGAGCGATGAAGCCATTGTCGCGGTCAGGGATTATGTCGGACAACGGTTCGGGAAGGAATTTTTGCCGGCTAAGCCACACATTTACAAGACGAAGAAAGGCGCCCAGGACGCCCATGAAGCGATTCGCCCCACGGATGTGAGTCTGACACCCCAGCTGGTGGAAGCACAAATCGTCGCCTCGGGAGCCAACGCCGCCGATGCAAGGAACCTGGCCAAACTCTATGAGTTGATCTGGCGCCGCTTTGTGGCATCTCAGATGACTGATGCGCTCTTTGATGTGACCTCTGTGGATATCCAGCGGGGGGATCTCACTTTCCGGTGCCAGGGCCAGGTGGAAGCCTTCAAGGGATTCCGGGCGATCTATGCTGACAAACAGGAGAATGGCGGGGCAAGTGAGAACAGCGCCGAGGAACAGGAGCTTTCCACTTCGCTGCTGCCGCCCCTGGAAGAGGGAATGACGCCCGCATATCTCCGTCACGAGAGTGACCAGCGTTTTACCCAGCCTCCCGCACGATTCTCCGAGGCCACCCTCATCAAGGAGCTGGAAGAACGCGGAATCGGCCGTCCATCCACCTATGCCACCATTATATCCACACTCATCAATCGCAAATACATGCTCCGTGAGAAGCGGCGGTTCACACCAACGGAGCTTGGCACCATTGTCACCGATCTTCTCTCTGAGGCCTTCCCGGATATTTTAAATGTTGAGTTCACCGCCTCCATGGAAGAAAAACTGGACGCCGTTGAAGAGAACAAGGTGCACTGGAGAGAGCTTCTGGGTGAATTCTACGGGAA
>JAHJLU010000171.1 GCA_018821745.1 Myxococcota bacterium
CACGTTCGCAGCCGTCGGGGATGCCGTCCTCATCGGCGTCAATGCTGTCGTCGAAACCTGGGCAGACATCGCAGCCGTCGGGGATGCCGTCCTCATCGGCGTCAATGCTGTCGTCGAAACCTGGGCAGACATCACAGCCGTCGGGGATGCCGTCCTCATCGGCGTCGATGCTGTCGTCGAACCCCGGGCAGACATCACAGCCGTCGGGGATGTCGTCCTCATCGGCGTCGATGCTGTCGTCGAACCCCGGGCAGATATCCACAGCATCACAGAAGCCGTCCCCATCGGCATCAAGTGTGGCATCTTCGCCCCCAATGCAGAAGGTTGAGTTGGTGCTGGAACTGGAGGAACACCCGGACAACCCCAGGCAGAAAAGCGAGAGGAGGGACCCGAGTACCATGAACCGCAAGCGACCTGAGCCATGATTCGGGGAGGATGTTTGTGGGCTATTCGGGGAAGTTTTACGCATGTTTAAACCAGCCTTAGCGGTGAAGAGGGATAATTTGGAACACAGAATTTCAAGCGGCGAAGGGCGGCGAAACGATGGTAAGTGGTTCATAATTCCGCTTGTTCCGGCCAAGAAATAGTTGACCCAGGCTCGATCCTTTGCCGCAAAGAAATACTTCTGACTCGTCGCCTCTCCAAATGAATTCTGTCATGCCTTGATAGCTTACGTAATAGACCCAGGCTGTCAATTCAATAATGATGGTCCCACAGCGAGGGAAACATGGTTTTACGTTCCTTCCCCGGGGAGTGGTGGTATATTCTTCGTACTGATGACCCAAAAAGGCGCCAAGGTGAGAGAGCATGCAGTATTCCCAGATTGAAATAACCCACTCCATTGTCTGTCCGTCGTGCAACACAAAAAATCCCCTGACAGGACTCCAGGACCGCCATAAATGCTATAACTGTCTGCAGTTAATCGATCTTTCGTTCATAAACATCCACGGCGCAGTGGCGAGCAGAGTGTTCTTCGGCGGATACTACGATGTGATCACGGAAGCACTTGCCCTGCTGGCAGAGAACGAAGAGGGCTCTTTTTCGGGGTTCAGGCACAACGGTTACACCTTCCAGTATAAAAAACGGAGCGCCCGCTGCCATACGTGCGGGACTGCCTTTCCCCTGGGAGAGATTGTCGCCGCCGCGGGGTGGGTGACCTGTGCCTCCTGCTCGGAAAAAACCCCGGTGAGGGCGTGCGTCGGTGAGCTGGCGGATGAAGACCCGAGGATCGCCTTCGTGGTTGGTGAAACGGTCGAATCCGGTGTATCCGAGGCGCGGCACCCTGTCTCTCTCAACTGTTCGAGCTGTGGTGGGTCACTGGTTGCGGATGGCACCTCCCGGACGGCCGAGTGCAAGTATTGTAACAATACAAACTACCTCCCCGATGCGGTGTGGCGCCACATCCACCCTGTTCCTCCTCACCTCCCTTTTTATGTTGTATATCAAAACGATCCGCTCTCCCGCATGGAGGCGCTGGTGCAGTTCACCCAGGATTTGGGTGGCCCGGGGCAGCCAAGAGCGGTCGACTATTTTGGTCTCCATGGTGAGATGAAAATCATCCCCACGGGGGATCGTGCCCTGAAGGTACAGTCAGATCTGCAGGCCGCCATGGGGGAGCTGCTGCTCCCCGAGAACCTGGGGCTATTGGAGAGGTTGTTTGATGGCAAGGCCTGCCACGATGTCGCCCTGTGTACGATGCTCATGTCACCCTCTTTTGGGCCCTTCCTGCCATCTTTTTGGCCTCGGGTGCATCCGCGGATCATGGAGCAGCTCGCAAAGCAGCCACGGCTTGACGTCCAGTTGGTAAATTATCTTGCCTACTCTGACAATCCCCGGGTTCGACAGGAAATGGCCAACCGGTCCTACCTCGCATATCCCGAGACCCTGGAGTTTCTGCTCAAGGACCCGGATGAAAAGGTTCGAGAGGTCCTGGCCCGGCAATTTGACCAGCCCCTCTCCTATTATGAAACCCTGGCGTCGGATGCTTCCGCGCTGGTGCGGGCCGCGCTGGCAGGCAACAAGGTGGCTCCCGGGGAGATCCTCCGCAAACTCCGCGGGGATCCCGATGAGAATGTCAAAACCATCGCCCGCAATAACCCTGCATATGAACCAGGCTTCTTTGATCGATTGCTGGGCAGGTAGGAGCGCACTCACGGGCGCCTCCACCAAAAAAACACTCACCCCCGACTGTCCGCCACAACCTTCCGGGGAAACAACACATGATGCACCTCTTTCATGAGATGCCCTTTCCGAACGGTAAAAATAGTGTGATCATTTGTGCCGAAATGAAGCGGGCAGTTGAGAAATTGCCCCCGAGGGAGTATGCTGACAAAGAGGTGAACACCATGCGATCGAGTTTTGTGGTTGTCCTGCTGGCGATTTCTTTTTTGGGCATTGGCTGCAAAAGCACCCGGCGTAAATCCCGGAAGCAAGACCACCCGCCGCTGCCGGTGATAATGAATGAAGACCCGGCGGATCCTGCTGAAAACAGCACCATGCGCCCCAAAAGGCGCCGCTACAGGAGCGTCTTCGGTGACAGCGACCGGGCTCCCAGGGAGCGCCGGATGAACCCTCCGGGCAAGGTCTTCACCACCCGGTGGATTCCCCCCAAGGTGCCCAATCCCGACACCATGGGCATCCGGGTCAAGGATCTCACCCCCGCAAAGGACCCCGAGCTGCGGGACGGAATGAATGTGGGAAAACTCAATCTCAAACAGTGTACAAAGGGTGACTGTGTGAATATGGGCAAGTTCAAGGTCAGGAATTGACCCGAGACTGAACCATACTGTTTGGTCCTGAAGGTGTGCCCTGCTGAGAATTTTTGTGTGGAGGCGACAATCGGAATCGAACCGATGATGGAGATTTTGCAGACCTCTGCCTTACCGCTTGGCCATGTCGCCACAGGAGCCTTGCTCCGGAGATATCGTTTAGTACAACGACCGCAATTTGTCAATAATGATCCGACGAAAAAAAGTTGTTTTCCTCCTCCCTTGACTCCCATTCACAATACCCTTAGAATGTTTGCCGTAACCGGGATTTCCTTGTGAAATCCACCGAATCGTTTTTCGGGCGCAGACCCACCGGAGGAAATAGAAATGGTAAAAACAATCGCAATTCTTTCCATGTTTTCACTCCTCTTTCTGAGCTGTAACGGCAAAAAGAAAGAAACCACTCCCAAAAACGAAGTCACTGAACCCGCAGTTGACACAAAGCCCGAGCCCGGGACGACAAAAACGGTCCCCATGGAGCACGAGCAGGCCGTTTCAGAAGCGTGGCAGATGGGCTTCAATGCCGTGAAGAACTGCGTCTCCGAAGCCATCGCCAAGACCAAGCAGAAGGGGATCAAAGGGTATGTCCACGTGCAGGCGGTTATCGGGACCAGCGCCAAGCCCAAGAATCTCAAGATCGTGAAGAAGACCCTGAATGTTGAGGGTATTGAGACCTGTATCCTGAACTACCTCAAGGATCTGGAGTTCCCCACCTGGGGCTACGACGTCACCTTCACCCACAGTTACGACATGATGATCGGTTACTGATACCCCTTTCCCTACACCAGAGGCAAATACCAATGAAGACACTTTTCGTTCTGTTCGTGGCACTCGCACTGTTCGCCTGCAGCGATAAAAAGACCACCCCGAAAAAAGAGACGACCCAGCCTGAAAAGGTGAAGGTTGACGAGCCGAATAAACCCGCTCCCGTGAAGAACACCCTCACCATCGAGGGCGATCTGGGGACCATCGACCAGGCCATGGTGCAGAAGAAATTCGAGACCGCCAAAAGCACGCTGGACCAATGCATATACAAGGGCGTGGGGCAGGATACATGGATCGGCGGGAACATGAATTTTGTGTTCCGTATCAACCTGAGCGGGACTGTGAAGCGTCTGGACTATTCTTCCAACGTGGGCTCCTGGGATGTGGAGTCCTGTGTGGTCAAGTTCGCCACAGCGCTGACCTTTATCAAACCCAAAGGGGGCGAGGCAAAGGTGAACTACTCCTATGGCTTCACCGAGTCCATGGAGGTAAAAAAACAGTGGGGGGCCACGGACGTGAGCTCCGCCTTCAGGAAGGTCCGCCGCCGTCTCCTCAAATGTTCCGACGGGACCGAGAGCGCTCCGAGCGAGTACAAGCTGGTCTTCTATGTGCTCCCCGAGGGCGAGCTGGGGCAGATTGGCGTGAGCAGCGGCAAAAGCCTCCCCTCCACCAAATTTTACCAGTGCGTCCGAAAGGCCCTCAAGAAGGCCAAATTCAAGGACCCCATGGGAACCGTCGCCAAGGTGACCATGGACATCGCTCCCTGACCCGGCGCAACACTCCGCGATTTCCATTGTCCTCAGGGGGAAAAAGGACTACATCTTTCAAAGTCCGTGACAACACAAAAACCCGCGAGGCGTAAACCCCATGTTCCTGCTGATTGTTACCCTTTTTGTCACCCAGCCGTCACCCGCTCCATCCAAATCCATCGCCGCACACCTGGCTGATTGCCACCGGATCGCCATGGCCCGCAACTACCGGATCCACGGTTCGGTTCGTGCCCAACTGAAGATCGGCGACAAAGGCCGCGTACAGAGGGTCTTCATCAAAAAAGAGACGGTGAAGTCCCCGCTGCTCCTTCGCTGCATGAAGTACCACCTGCTGCGGCAGATTTACCCCGGGAAGAGGTCCGTTGAGTTCCGGTTCAACTTCCCCAGATCACGGGGCCAGTATGCGGTGTGGAGCCAGGATGTCCCCATCAACCGGTCCCTGGGTAACGGCTCCGCGGCGCGTGTGGTGCTCGATTCGGGCAGCGTCGGGGCCAAAAAATTCTCCATGACCGTTGTGCGGATCGCGAAAAAAGGGCGCCTGGTGAGCAGGTTTCACCCAAAATCCCACTCCTTTTTCTTTGTCCTCGATGGCAGCGGGCAGCTGGAATGGGCCCAGAATACGAAAAAAACAAAATACCTGCCCGTCTCCACCGGCAGCGCCGTCTATCTGCCTCCCGGAACGGTCTACAGGGCCTCGGGAGCCTCAGATCCACCCATGGTTCTCCTTGTTATCCACACACCCATGGGGCCCGAGTCCTACCTCTCCGGCGGGCTCACGGGGAAGGAGACCATCCTCATTCCCCCCACGGGCCTCTCCATGAGCGCCAAGTTCAAACCGGTCCCCGGCGCCGGCATGAAGGCAAAGTACAAGCAGATTAACTTCACCTCCTCGGGCGTGTTTCACGGGGGGGCGGTCATTTCTATTCCCCGTGTGGGAGTTCTGGGTGTGATGCACGCCCCCAATGGTCGCAGAGTGCGCGTTACCCCCGCCCGTGGAGGCGAGGCGGCCCTGTTTGTAGCCCAGGGTGCTGGTTCTCTGCGCAACGCCCGGGGAAGTTGGCCCGTTCAGCCCGGCAGCGGGCTCTATTTCCCCGTGGGAGGCACCTATACACCCGGGATTGCCACCGTTCCCCTCTACGCCGTGTGGTTCTCCAGCTCCCGTGCTCCGCGGATCGAGGTGCTGAAGAAATGAGCATCACCCATCTGGAAGCCGCATGGTTCGGAGAGGTCCCCTATGAGCGTGCGTTGGCCCTCATGGAAGCGTTTGGTGAGTGTGTGGCCCAGGGATGTCCCGAGGTGCTGCTGCTCATGGAGCATCCACCGGTGGTCACCCTGGGACGAAACGCCGACGAGTCCAACCTGCTCCTCTCACCGGCTGAATACGAAAAACGGGGCATCTGTGTGCATCATATCGGGCGGGGCGGCGATGTGACCTATCACGGCCCGGGGCAGCTCATGGGGTATCCCGTCGCCAGGGTGGGGCGCCAGGTGACACGCCACGTGGACGCCATGTTTGACACCCTTCGGGAGCTGCTGGTGACCTACGGGATTGAGTCGCTCTACGAAGAGGAGCATCCGGGCCTGTGGGTCGGCTCCAACAAAATCGCCGCCGTGGGGGTGGAGATCAAAAACGACATCTCCCGGCACGGCTTCTCGCTCAATGTTCACCGACAGGGTGAAGGTTTCCAGGTGATTGTTCCCTGCGGCCTCTCCCACCGTGGTATCAGTTATATAAGTGATTTTACATCGGTGGGCCCCATGGAGGAGCTGGCCATGGAGTTCGCCGAGCGATACGCCGCCCACAAGCGCCAGGGCCTGCTGATGGTCTCCCCCCGAGAGCTCCTGGCCAACCACCACATTCAGGTTTAGAGCAGCGGCGGCAATAATTTCTTGGGAAATTATTGATGGTGGGGTATTTGTCAGATGTGGATCGTGTCATGGACCGGATCCGGGAGGTTCTCATGCAAAAATGGTATATGCTGTTTATCGGTGCGGGGCTCTTTGCTCTGGGTCTGCTCAGTGTCACGGGCTGCTCGAAGAAGAGCACGCCGTGGCCCGAAAAACCCATGAAGGTGACCTCCACGGCCATAGGGGGCATCTCCTTCTCCATCACGCTCCCCGAGGGCGTAGGGAGCTTCGCTGACCCCGCTGTGGTCATCTGGCGAAGCGTCTCGCCGGAGTTTGCCTTTTTTATCAAGGTCAACCGGGAGGACAAACTGCCGGACCTCAAGGAGCTCGCGCAGGAGAACGGGGTGGAGGGGCGCAAGGTGCTGATCAACAAAAAGGTGGCCGACGGCGTGGAGCTGGTTGTTGAGGAGCCCTCCAACAAACGGTACACCGTGGAAATCTGGAAGACCAAAAATGGGAAAATACTCAAGTGCGGTGCCATCCTCGGTGAGAAAATCGGCGGCCCCGCCATGGTGACAAAGAGTAACGCCTGGGTTCTGAAAATCTGCCGCTCCCTGACCATCCAATAATCCGTTCCATTTTTCCATGGGGTATGTCATGCTCGGGGGAGAAATCACTTTATCCCGGAGGTACCCCATGAAAAAACTGACCCTCATGCTTTTGGCGCTCTTTGTGTTCTCCTGTTCCGACGATGATTCATCCAATAACGTCAATAATTTAAATAATATCAATAACCAGTCCGACGGGACCGAAGCGGCTACCGCCGCCGACAGTTACAACGTGGGGCTCAAGAGCGCCGCCGTGGTC
>JAHJLU010000172.1 GCA_018821745.1 Myxococcota bacterium
CAGTTCTCCATGGGGATGCTCAAGCGAGTCTTTCTCATGAGAAAGCTCATGCCCAAAACAAAGGTAGTGGTTCAGGATTATGAGAGCTGTCTTGAAGCCCAGATGATTGGGGCGCGAAATATGTGTCGCGCCATGCAGTTCAGTAAAGGCCGGAGGCTTTTCAAAAAAGCCCACTATCTCTTGAAATATTCGAGGCCGGTCAACACATCCCTTCTCCAGAAGGCATCCTCCCAACGTGGTGAGTGCGGGTTGTTCACACTGGATTTTTCCGTAAAAATGAGAGCGGTCTCCGGGGGAGTCCCCTATATTCTGCCTGCAAGTTCACAGCTCACCGTGGTGAATACTCCCGATAGAAAGGGAATCAAGGCCTGTGGCGTTCTCTCGTTCAAACGCACCGCAGTGAAGAGAGGGGTATGTACTGCACAGGCGACGGTACCGGAGACAAGACCCCACTATATCTGCCTCAAAGGGACCATAACCCGTCAGGCAGGGAAGAAGTATCCCATAGCCCGACTCTCTTTCGACGGGACCATGGCGCGAACCCTTGTGAGGGAGAGTGTCCAGTACATTTGCCCCAAAAAAGCCCCTGTGGTGTTTAATGAGCGGCTCTTTGAGCAACTCCTTGTCCCCAAACACATGCACCTGGCAATCCCTGTTGTGGGGAGCGAGAAAAAAATGTTCCGCCTCTCCCTTGATCCAGGGGGAGCAAGAAAATCAGTTTTTCAGGGAAGTTATACCCTCCATTTCCTCTAATGACGCGAAGGGGTGATGCCCGGTGAGCGACCATCTTCATGTTCTGACCAGGGGAGAAGCGCTCCACTCCTTTCAAGAGGAGGCAGTAAACCATCTTTCAGAGTCCCGTCGCCACCTCATGGTAGAGGCAGCTCCCGGTCGGGGTAAATCGCTCATTGCGGTGCACTCCTGCCTTATGGCGGCAACCCGCGGGGAGCGAGCCCTCTGGCTTGTACCCCTGAGAGAGCTGGTCAGAGAGAAGGCAACTCTTCTTAGAACCGTATCTTCTCAAGCCGATGGTTCGATTTTCCCCAATGACATCTCAGAAGGTTTGGGTGGAGAAGTTGATCTGGGGTTTTCTGCTTCGGCCATAACTGTTGCCACCTATGAGTGGTGTTTTTATCACCCCTCTGATCCACCTGGATTGCTGGTGATCGACGAAGCCCAGGAGCTGTCGGATCCCCAAAGGGGCAGTCTGCTGGCGAAGGTTGTGCTGGCGTTTTTATCAACACTTCAACCGCCTAGAATTGTTCTGCTCGGTCACGGGCTCGCAAAGGAGTGGTCCCTGATGCTGCCCCAGGTAATCGCGGTTGTCGACAGGGAGCCCCCCGCTTTTGACCTCAATTTTTTACCCGGGCACAACTCCCGGGGTTCGCTGCTTACTTTGCTAGAAGAGTTACTCACAAAGAATCATCAGGAACAGATTGCCCTCTTTGTCTCCCATGTGAAGAGTGCCTGTACCCTGGCACCAGCGATCCATGACCATCTCACAGACAGGCCTCAGGGATACTGCAGGGGTCCCCTGTGGGCCAGAGCCTTCCATGCCGGACTCCCCCGGGAGGAAAAAGAGGAGATCATCACCAGTCTCCACAAGGGCACCCTCCCCATCGTGGTCTCCACCACTGCGCTGGCCAAGGGAATTGATCTCCCACTGACGACCGTGATTGTCCGTGATCTGCATCTCCCGGGCAGAGGATCCATCAGTGTCAACGAATTGAATCAACTGGGGGGACGGTGCGGGCGCCGTGGCCGACGGGGAAAGGTATATGTTCTGCGCGGCAGGGAGAAAACCGGGAGAGAGAGGCACCCCGACCGCCTTGAAATTCTGGGTTTGCTGCTCCATTTCTCTCTGATGGAGCCCAAAACCGTAGGTGAGCTGCTCAGGCCCTGGGAAGAACAACTGGATCGGACAGATCTCGCTTCACTCTTCTCCCTCCTTGACCGATATGTGGCCCTGGGTACCATTGTGCGAAAGGGAGATCTCCTCGCACTCTCCTCTTGTGGCCGCATACTTCTGGAGAGCGAGCTCCCCGTGGAGAAGGTCTCCCGCTGGATTGGATTTTTTCGTGAGGTGGGGAGGTTTTCTCCTACCCCCTTCGACCTTTTTTTGCTCTACGCAACGGTGTTTTTCCCCACGGGAAGCTTTCCCCGTGAACAAAACCCCACGGCCTCTTCAACTATATGGGATCGATGGCTTTCCAGGGGAATGTGGGAACAGTACGGAGTCTCTCTCTCCCTGAAAAAACCTCTCACCGGACGCCAGAGGGAATATCTCCTGGGATACGCATCGGCGCTCATGTCCCGGGTTCAGCCCGGGGGCGAGACGCCAAGAGGCTTTTCAACTTTGGAAAAGTTGGCTACAACAGACTGCCAAGGAGGGTAACCATGGCTCTTAAATGTGATAACTGCGGCGCTCCCATGAGTCTGGTCGCGGGGCAGGACTATTTTTTCTGTGAGTATTGTTATTCTTTTCATTTTCAGGGGGAGAGCAATGCAGACGGCGTGGTTCTCATTGATGAGGAAGGGAAACTCCCCTGCCCTGTCTGCGAGAGCACGCTGCTCCCCGCGTCTCTGGAACTCGAGCGGGTGCTTTTCTGTAAAAAATGCAAGGGGATGCTGCTCAAGCGGCGATCTTTTGTGAAGGTAGTGGAACAGCGCCGGGCTGGATACACGGGGCGCAAACTGAGAACAAAAAAACGGCTCAGGGAGGAGGAGCTTACACGCAAGACCGCGTGTCCGCTGTGTGGAAAAGCCATGCTCACCCATCCCTATTATGGACCTGGGGATGTGATTATCGATAACTGTATAGATTGTAACATGATCTGGCTTGACGACGGGGAACTCACAATAATTGAGCGCTCTCAGGATTAGAGCATCGATCGCGGCGCTTTGCGCTCCATGGAGAAACCAATGCTCGGGCTTTTTGGCAAAAAACTTCAATTTCCCCTGGTAAATAAAGGCTTTGGACTCAAGAGAGAGGGAGACAGGTTTGTTCTCGCTCCAGTGGAAAAAACACTGGAACCACCTGAAAAAAATCAGGTTTTGGTGAAAATGCACGCTGCCTCTATTAACCCTTCGGATCTTGTCTTTATGCGGGGTTCTTACGGTTTTGCTCCCAGGGAGGGGGTGATCCCCGGATTGGAAGGGAGCGGTGAGATTATTGCCTGTGGAAAAGGTCTGGCGCCGCGGCTTTTTTTGGGGAGGAGGGTGGCCTGCACGCCCCTGGTGGGAGAAGATGGAACCTTCGCCTCTCACATGATTACTTCCGTGGGCAATCTGGTGCCATTGCTGCCATCCCTGAGTTATGAGGAGGGCGCCTCTCTGATTGTGAACCCGCTCTCTGCCTGGCTTTTGTTATCAAAGGTCAGGGAATTGAACTCACACACCATTTTGGTGACCGTTTCAACCGGTGCCCTCGGGACGATGCTGGTGCGGCTTGGGAAAAGCCTGGGCTACACTATTATCGGGGTGGTGCAGAAAAATGAGCATGTCCAGGGGGTAAAGAGTGCCGGTGCCAGTGAGGTACTGGTGAAGAATGATCCAGGATTTCTTAATAATCTCAGAGAAATGTGTCATCGGTATCAGACGCGGGTAGCTCTGGATGGGGCTGCGGGGGAGACCACTTCCCTGGTGGTGAAGGCCATGCCCAAGGGTTCCACCATTATTCTCTACGGGTCCCTTGGCGGGAACGCCATGGAGCTTGATGCCTCTGATTTTATCTTCTCCGATATTTCCCTGGTGGGATTCTGGCTCTACCATTTTACCCGGTCGGCGTCCCGCATGAACATGGCCAAGACCTTCTATACGGTTCAGAAGAAGGTAAAAAAGGAGCTGGCGACCCCGGTTTTTGCCACCTATCCACTCCACTCCATCAACGAGGCCATCGCGTGTTATCTGGAAAACCGTACTCAGGGCAAGGTGATCCTCACCATGGAGTGATCCTCACCGCAGGCCTTCCCGCTTCATTTTATGCATCAGGGTAGTCCGGGGCATTCCCAGGATACGTGCGGCAGCGCTGATGTTACCGGATGTTTTAGCCAGCGCATCGGTCAGTGCCTGCCGCTGAATAGAGTGAAAGAGGCCCACCGTCGGCATATTGAAACTGGAACTCTCCAATGTCTCCAATTGATTGGCATATTGTTCCTTTGTCTTTTCCCAGCCGAAGGTCTGTGCGATGCGTGCCAGGCTCATCAATTCCCTCACATTTCCCTCAAAGGGAAGAGATAACAGTTCAGTGAGAATATTTTCCGGAGGAGAGGGTGCTCCGAACTGCTCCAGGAGGAGGGGAATATCAATAACCCGATTCCGCAGGGGGGGAACAGTAAAGGTGAGCTGGGAGAGTCTGTAGAGCAAATCCTTGCGGAACATTCCCTGACGTGCCAGCAATCGGAGATTTTTGTGTGTAGCTGCTATGATCCGGACATCTGCCCGTCGGTGGCTGTCACTGCCGACGGATCGATAGGACCCGGTCTCCAAAAAACGCAACAATGAGCTCTGGTGCTGGGGTCGAAGCTCGCCGATCTCATCCAGGAAGAGGGTTCCCCCGTTTGCCTGAGCGAGAATACCCTCCCTGCGCTGGGATGCACCCGAGAAGGCCCCCCGTTCGTGCCCGAAAAGCTCTGATTCCACGAGATCCTTGGGGATTGCTCCGCAGTTGACAGCAAAGTAGGCTCCCGATTGTCTGTGAGAGCTGTCGTGGATGAGTCGGGCGGCCAGCTCTTTTCCAGACCCTGTTTCCCCGGTTATTAAAATGGCAATCTCCTGTTTGGCCATGATTGTCATATCATCCAGAAGGGCCGTGAAAGCCGCGTCCCGGGTGAGGATCCTTCCTCTGCGCGTTGGTTTGGTGTGGTTGGCAACCATGACCATGGGCATTGTACCCAGAAGGGCAATCTCTTCCACACCCAGCGAAAACTTCTGCTTTCTTTGTCCCCTGAAGAACATGCCATTTCGGCTTTGGGTATCGTTGAGGTGGAGTTGACCCCTGGAGTATTCCCCTGTGCCGTGAAATCTCGACACCGTGTGATGGTGGAGGCAAATGGTACATTCAGGAGATTTACCTATGGTAAACAAACCCTTGGGAATGGGGACAAACGAGTCGGTGGTGGGAAACCACAGGAGAGGTCTTCCCGCTGTGCTTTTGGGACGAGCCGTGGGTATTGTCATTGTTCTGGTGTTTTGTGTCGGTTCCATGTGACAGCCTCCTGCCACCCTTATCGACACCTGCTTACGTTTGTTGAAAAAAGAATCACCAGGAGGGCGCTGACAGGCAACCAGTCCTGCGAGGGAGGTTTGTCACTTGAGCAGGTAGAAGGAGGCCACCACCGGGAGGTGGTCCGATTGGCCGGTCTTTATCACGCGTGAGTCCTTCAGCGCGATTTTTCCCCGGTACAGAACATGATCGAGTTGTGATCTCAGGGTGAGATAGAAGGAGGTCTTCCAGCGCCAGGTGTTCTGGGAGTTAAGGGAGGTGGAGAACCCCTTTTTGCGCAAGAATGAAACGGCGGATCCAGATTTTTCCTCATTGAAATCACCCACAACGATTGTGGGGAGTTTCTCCGTCAAGCTTTTGTAATATTTTTCAATTTCCCTGAGGCGGATGCTTTTGGAGGTGAAATATCCCTTCACCACGGATCCCCTGTTGTTAAATGGAGGGTGCAAATGAACGTTGAGCACCTGAACGGGTGTTTTACCCACCTGCAGCGTAACCGCCATGGCAGGGAACCAGCCCCTGGGTGGAGGCAATATGGTGGCAAGCTGGTTGATGGGATGCTTGGAAAGGACCGCCAGCCCACCGGCTCCCTGGAAATGTATGAATCTCATGTGGGGAAAGAGAGTAGAGAGATTTCGTTTTATTGCGGCCTCCCAGAGAGGGGTGGTTTCCTGGAGAAACACGGCGTCACAGGGAATTTTCCCCATGGTTTTCACCATGGAAGCGTCACTTTGGATACCAAAATTGACGTTCCACGAGATCAGAGTCAAATTGCCGGTGATGGTGTTTTTCGGAGGAATTATGGTGGCGCTCCGGGATGAAAATAGCAGCATCGAACTTCTCTGGCCTCCCTCCTTGCCGTTCCGCGAACAGGACGTGGATATGGTCAGGGCAAACAATACGACACAACAGCGAGACATCAGGACCACCTTTCCGGGGTTCCTCCCACATACCATAACGGGGTTTTGGGGAAACCGATTCAATTATTTTTTGAAAAATGGACAAAACAGCAGGGGTGAAGGAGTCCCCGTGTGAAGGGAGGTAGCTCAAACCCCGGGATATTTTTCAGTGAAGTGGATAAATCGAGGTGCGAAATCGAGGTGCGAAAAGGAGAAAAACTACTGTTTCCGCATGGATTTTTTGGTCATGGATTTTTTCGCCACGGGTTTTTTAGCCATTGGTTTTTTAGGTTTGACGCACTTGTTGCCCTTGTCCATGAGGCCACGGGGGCAAACGCATTTGTTACCCATGAGTTTTTTACCACCCCTGCAGGTGATCTTCTTGGGAGGCTTGACGCACTTGTTGCCCTTGTCCATGAGGCCGCGGGGGCAAACGCACTTGTTACCCATGAGTTTTTTACCACCCCTGCAGGTGATCTTCTTGGGAGGCTTGACGCACTTGTTGCCCTTGTCCATGAGGCCGCGGGGGCAAACGCACTTGTTACCCATGAGTTTTTTACCA
>JAHJLU010000173.1 GCA_018821745.1 Myxococcota bacterium
AGTCTGGAGACCCCGGCAGAGCAGGCGGAATAATCAATTTTCACATAAAGTTTGGGGCATTCAGGTCGATAGCGGGCAATCAGTTTTGTTCCAGCAGTTCGAAACTGGGAGACTCTTCTATGATGTCCTTTTTCCGGGTGTTTTCCTGTCGTATATTGAATTCTCTTAGGAATTCAGCGATTTCCATGGCGGCCTCCCTGGCCTTTTCTTCCTGATCCAGGGCAAAGGGGATGCCCCCAACAGCAAAATGTCCACCCCCGCCATACTTTTTACAGAGGGCCCCGATATCGGGCCTTCCATCGGGCTTGATGCCTTTTGACCAGGGGTTGGTCCCCACAGAGATTTTAAAATGGGTCTCCATGCGGAGCAGCGCCACGCTGTAGTTGATCAGCGGAGCCAGGTAGTAAGGGATGAATTTATTGAAACCGCTCACCTCGTGATCCATGATTTCCAGAGAGGAGACCCGGCTTTTCACCTCCAGGATACCCTTCACATCCTCCACCATGTCCCAGCAGTGCTGCCGGATATAATTGAGCCTCTGGGACCAGAAGGGTATCCCTGCCAGTTCATCGACGGTAGATCCTCCGGCGAGCTCCTCGATGAAGCGTACCAGAAGGCTTCTGTCCTGATTGTGTTCAAGAAAAAATGCGAAGGCCATGGCGGGCTCCAGGAGCTCCACGGCCACATCCGGGGTCTCGAAGGTTGCGGCATCGATCATCTCGGCCCACTGGATCAGGGATTCGTGCCACGGTTCCATGGTGAACCCAAAAGATTCGGCCAGGGTCTTTGCCATGAGCCCCGTGTTGGAGGGGGCATCGGGATTCCATACAAACTGGTTGGAGGTGGTCCGCGTCTCAAGGTGCTCACGATCATCGGGTCCGATGAACGTGGTCCGATGATGGTCAAACCACCACGAGACCTTCTCCGAGGGAGGATACCGGAAATCGAGCACCACATTTATATCCCCAGTAAACATCCGATCGTCATAGGAGAAGCCGACCTCATGCGCCAGAGGGATAAACGTGAATTGGGCACTCTTCCCCAGCGTCACCTCATAGAAATTTTTGAACAGCGCTGCGCTGGCGGCTCCGTCGAAACAGTTACCGTGAAAGAAGATGGTGACCTTTTCCATAGAACTCCTTTGTGCTCTTCAGAGCCGGTGAGGGGTGGTACGTTCCATCATCGGGAACCACCGGAGGGAACATCTGTCGGGTGATAAAACATGCGGTGAATGCTCTTTTCCAGTGAGATCAGTTTGGCGGGTTCTATCCCTGTCTTGGCGGCGGCATTCCGCAGGGCCGATTCACGGGGTTTTTTCCGTCCGATGGTGTGGGCCATTGTGATTTCCCGGGAGAGGGTTTTCAGCACTTTGATCTCGTCAGTGGTCAGTTTTTTCCAGGGTCTAGAGTGGGGGATGTATCTAAAGAGTCTGTCAACTCCCTTTGATGAGCCGTTCCAGTCTCTGCCATCGCTGGAGAGGATGAGTTCCGCGAACATGCCCCCCTCCCGGCGGAAGCCCCGGCTCCAGAAGCGGAGCCTTACGATGGTGGCTTTTGTGTCGATCATGAGGTGTCTCGCCAGTCGAAACCCCTTGTCTTTCATAGTTTTCTCGTCAAGCAACAGGTCGGCGTCCACATCAACCAGGGCACGGGCCCTGGTTTTACTGCTCACATCCCGGATACTCCAGACATCTTTCTGGGGGGACTCCCCGGGCTCCAGGTTTACTACCTGATCGTCGTCGGTGGAATAATGCCAGAAGTCCTTGAGCGCTCCCTTGAGCATTTTGCCTTCGTGCTCCTTCTCGCCGCGAGGATTCAGATCATTGATTTTCTTGCAACCGAAAAAAAGAACAGCGGTGGCTATGGCCATGGGCAGGTATTGTCTCATAGCCCTATTGTACCCCACATCATCAGGGGATTCAATCTGTTATGTGGGGCTCACTTTCTCGCCCCCGAGGGGAGCTCCAGTCCAATTCCATGCTTGCTCCTCTCCCCCCGCTTGAGCAGAATGGCGAACACCAGTCCCACGGTGCCAATCGCTGCCATCATGAGCATGACATAGCGATAGTCCCATGAGGCTTCTCCCGCGGTCACCGCCCTGGCGGTCACCCCCTTGTTGGTCGCTGTGAGGACAAGCCCCATGAGGATGGGGACGCCCCATAGCCCCAGGCACTGGATCTGTGCCATGAGTCCGTAGGCGGTGCCCAGCTTTTTTTCGTCCACAATCATGGGGACAGAGGGCCACATGGCGGCGGGGACGAGGGAGAAGGCCAGCCCCAGGAACGCCATGGGAATGATGGGGTTGATGGTGGTAAATCCGATGGTGAGATGCACCAGAATGAGCAAAATGGAGCCATAGATCATGAGCGATGAGCGCTTGCCGAAGCGATCGATCATGAGCCCGCTCAGTGGAGTGAACAGGATGGTGGCCCATGTCACAATGGAGGTGTAAATCCCCGCCCGGTCCACGGGAAGACCATATTTATTGATAAGGATATCAGTTGCATAGGAGAGAAAAGGGAAGACCGTGCTGTAAAAGGTGAGACATAAAATAGTGATATAGATAAAGGGTCGGCTCTTGAGCAACTTGACGATGTCGGACAACTGAAACGCATCTTCCTTTGCCTGTGGTGAGCGGTTTACTTCCGTTCGATCAAGGGTCAGGTAGAGGAAGAAGGCTCCCACCGAGAGGAGCATGATGATGGAACTGAGCCAGAGGGCAGTGGGGAGTCCGGGGTAGCGCAGGATCATGGTCCCCGGTCCGTCGGGTCCGAAGGTCATGATGTATTGGGCGCTGTGGCCCAGGATGAGGGACGAGAAGGAGAGGGCGGCGATGGTCCCCAGTCGGCAGATGACCAGGTTGAGGCCGAAGGCGAGGGCGAGTTCCTCATCCTTGAACCAGCGGGAGATGACCTTGTTTTGCGCTACAATTATGATTTCACCACCAAATCCAAAAATGAAGCGCCCCAGAATCATAACCTGCAGCTGGGCGGACCATCCGAATATTTTGCCATCCATCAGTGCCGCGAGGCGGGAGCCTGCGAAAAGATTACTCCCCCCCAGGGCTGTGATGAATGCTCCCACCGCGCAGGTGATCACGAAGAGCATCCCCGCAAACCGGATACCCTTTTTGTCAATAAGGATCCCTCCAAGGAGGGTAATCCCCAGCAGGTTCGGCAGGGCATAAAAGCTCACCAGCCAGCCGAAGTCAGAGGGAGAGATGGAGAGCTCGCTCTCCATGGCGTTCTTCATGGGGGAAATCGCGTCGTACACATAATACCCGCCGAACACCACCAGGCTCATGGCCAGAAGGACCGCCCACCGGAGCCATCCGTGTTTATGGCTCGTGGTCGTGGATCCGCAGGATTCGCATGCTGTCAATAGGGCCTCCATCCATCCCCCGTGACCGGGAGAAGAGTCCCCGTGTATACCCCTCTTCCCATTGTTTTTTCAACTGGAAACTTCGGGAAAACAGGACGATTTTTTGGAGGAAATTCGAGGAATAACACATTGATTCTATAAAGAGAATCTATTGCAGTACCCCCGGGGGAAAATTGGCCATTTAATGGTTTACTTTTTCACGAAAGTTCAATACAAGGGGGTATGACGCTGACGCCTCCCCCTTTCATCCTTCCGAAAGAACGGGCTATTATTATCATTGGGAATTATGGCAGTGGGAAGAGCGAAGTTGCTGTTAACTGGGCCATTACGCTTCGTGAGTGGGGAGTAAGCCCGGTGGCTATTGCAGATCTCGACGTGGTGAATCCCTATTTCCGATCCAGGGAAGCCTTCGTTGTGATGGAATCCCACGGTATTCGTGTTGTGGCCCCCAAGGGTGGCCATTTTTATGCGGATCTTCCCATTATTCTTCCTGAAATAAAAGGACTTTTTCAGCATCCATCGGGGACCGCCATCTTCGACGTGGGTGGTGAGGATGCGGGGGCACGGATTTTAAGAAGTTTTGACGGCTTTATCCCCGACTATGAGCTCCTCATGGTGCTCAACGCCAACCGCCCCTTCACCAACACGCTCGTCAGTACCCAAAAAATGATCCGCATGCTGGAGAATGCCTCGGGGCTTCATATCACAGGGTTTATCGGAAATACCCATCTCATGGAGGAGACCGATGCCCGGATTGTTATTCAAGGGTATGAATTTCTCAAAGAAATAAGCGAAGCCACGGGAATCCCCATCCGCTTTATCACGGCACGGAAATCCCTGTATGATCATGTTTTGGCACATTGTCCCGGCGTGCACGTACTTCCTCTCACGCGTATTCTTAATCCACCCTGGAACGAGAGCGCCAGGGTTGTCGCCGCCGGTACAGGACCTTCGATTCGCATATAATAAGGAGTGGCAATGCCAAGTGTAAAAATTGAAAAAGACCGATGTAAAGGCTGTGAGCACTGTGTGACGGCATGTCCCAGGGGTGTTCTTGAAATGTCAAAAGAGATCAATGTTAAAGGGTATTTTTACTCCACCCCGGTGAACCCCCATAAATGTATCGGGTGCACCATGTGTGCCATTGTGTGTCCTGATCTGGCCATTACCATCAGTGTTCACGGAACCCAGTACAAGTACTTCAATTATTAAGAGGTTATCATGACAAAGATATTGATGAAAGGTGCTGAAGCCATTGGAGAGGCCGCCATCCGTGCCGGCTGTATCTCTTATTTCTGTTACCCCATCACCCCCCAGAGCGAAGTAGCCGAATACCTCTCCAAAAGACTGCCAGAGGTTGGTGGCACTTTTGTACAGGCAGAGAGTGAAGTGGCGGCAAGCCAGATGGTTTACGGTGCAGCGGGTGCAGGCATCAGGGTCATGACGACCTCCTCATCTCCCGGGATCTCTCTCATGACCGAGGGGATTTCCTATATCGCCGGCGCCAAACTCCCCGCGGTGTTTGTCAATATCGTCCGCGGTGGTCCCGGGCTCGGTGGTATTCTGCCCTCCCAGGCCGATTACTTTCAGGCCACCAAAGGTGGCGGCCACGGGGACTATCGCTTCCTGGCACTTGCACCCGCCTCGGTGCAGGAGATGGTCGATCTGGTGATCCGCGCCTTCCCCCTCTCCGAAAAATACCGCAACCCCGTTATGATAGTGGGCGATGGTCTTTTGGCCCAGATGATGGAGCCCGTGGACTTCGAAGCCGTGGAGAATATCCCACAGATCGAGGTTGAATCCTGGGCCACCACCGGTTGCAGGGAGCGGCCTGCAAACCTCGTCAACTCCCTCTTCCTCGACCCCTTGAAGCTGGAACAGTTCAACTGGGAGCTCAAGGCAAAATATGAAAAAATGGAAGAGGAGATTTCCTTCGAGGAGTACAAAATGGACGACTGCGAGATGTTCGTGGTTGCCTACGGGACCACCTCCCGAGTGGTCCGCACCGCCATCAACACCATGCGCGAAGATGGCTACAAAATCGGGATGTTCCGCCCAATCAGCATCTTCCCATTCCCCCAGATGGCGCTTCGGGCCCACGCGGAGAATCCCCGGATAAAATCCCTGGCTGTGGTCGAAATGAGCAACGGCCAGATGCTCGAAGACGTGAAATGGGCAACCCTGGAGAAAAAACCCGTGGAGTTCTTCGCCAGAAACGGCGGGATTGTTCCCAATCCCCAGGAGACCATGGAGTTCCTCATTAAATCCTATGAGAAAC
>JAHJLU010000174.1 GCA_018821745.1 Myxococcota bacterium
TGAAAATACTTCTCCGGAGCCTTATCTCCAATGGCCACATTTATTTCGCTTTGTGCGACCACAAAATTGGCGATCTGGTTATAACGCCCACGACTCAAACCCTGATTCTGGAGATACTTGCGCGGAAACACATGGTGCTTATCACCTCGATTGAGCAATAGGTCCCTGACGGTAATGTCCGTTGAAAGAAACCCCTTATCACCCATTCTGACCTGAGCTGCCTGATAGACGATAAAATAGGGGCTCTGGGCGGATGATGTATCCATCAACTGTGGTAACATCCCAGTCCAGTAGGATTCGTGAAGCTCACTTTTGATGACAGAATCTGCATATGTTTTTAGTCCCTGGCTCTCAATTTGGCGTATATCAACGTCGAAGGCGGTTTCTGGACTGCCAGAATAGCGCCCAGTCATGACTGACATTGCGTACCAGCGCCGCACGAGACGTTCTAAATCATCGGCTGGGAGGCCTTCAGCGCGCCCTCTCAAGTAAACGATATAGGCGAAATTCACTGCGTTTTGGCTGCGGATAAGGCTGCTTGATAAGAAACCAGAAGAACGAAGAATCATGGTGAACCGGTCAAAGTGCGTCCGGCTCATGAACGCCATGATACCAATCTTTAATCTTATGAAGGCGTTTTCAGCGATCTCCTCCTCATACTCCCTCGTTTCGAAATTGCGGCCTGAAAGGAGCGCAACCAAATCTTGCAATCTTCCGCGGCCAAACTCTGACGTAAAGGCGACCCTCAACATGTCTGTATAGGTTGGGTCGTAGAGGTCTTCTTTGACATCCTTAAGCCAAGCCATTTTCGGCCAAAACTCCGAGGCGGCGAAGGAAGGGTCACCCTTCTCAATTTTTGAATAAAACTCTGGAGCAACCGCTAAGTGGCAGAAGTAATCAATAGCCTTTCTTAGTTGATTCCCTCCATAGATCTCATTCGCTGCGATCTTAGACATAGCGAAATCCGCTTGGGATAACTCAACCCCAGCGGAGTTAACCCTGATGAAAATCTCAGTGACTGTCTCAATATCCAGATCCTCAGCAAGCTCAATCAATCCGACATGATTGTTGACTATTTTTCCAAGTTTCTGGATTACTTTCCCGACGGCTCTGCGGTCGACCCCTTCATTTCGCTCGACATATTGCTCTATCAACTCAATGATATCTGCATCAGGGTGGAAGATCCGATGTACATCCTCGATCCACGCCTTATCTTTTGCAATCGCCGGATTGTGTACTTCAAAACGTTCTTCCAGGGGGTGGAACGCAATGCGAATACGAGTCGTCTCGTAGTTCTTGGTCATGACCTCTTGGCCTAACAACGCAGCCATAAGCGCGGTGACCCGCTGCTGGCCATCAATGAGAATGCGTTTTCCTGCAGAGGGAGTGCCGTCCTTGAGCTTCACCGTTGGATTGCGCCACGAGATCAAGTACCCCACCGGGTACCCTTGATAGAGCGAATCAAGCAGGTTTCGAACTTTTGTTGCATCCCAAACAAATGGCCGTTGTATTTCAGGAATGGCAATTTCACCCGATTTTACCCAGTTCAGTAGAGTATCGATTGGGTGGGGAGTCACAGAATACCGTTGAATCGTCATTATATTCCTCTCTCCAAGAACTGAGGCAAAATTGCCTCCGATTGAATGTGATACACAGCATACCGCGCAGGTTTCCTAGAACCAACTAAAAAGGGCGCATTTCGTGGAGTTGATAGTTTTCTCAACGTGATCGATCTGGAATTCAGGGTTGGAAGGCGCCCAAAAGGGCCTCGCAATGGGTTGTTCGGAATAAGGGCAGTTGCCGTTCCTGCCTTCGGTGGCGGCACAGAGCCGCTACAGGCCCTTTGGCTGCGCATCCATCTCGCCTCGTCAGAGTGGGTGCGACAGCTGTTGTTCGACAATAATTGGAGCTTGGTAAAAAGTCTTGCAACAGGGAGGTGAAAATGATCAAATCGTTCCTATGTTCACCTATCGGGGCCAAAGCAGAGCTCCAAGTTGGATGCCATTTCCTCAATCCCGGCTTGAAAATCCCATAGACTTCAAAGCGAGCTGTAATTGCTTTTTACTGCCCAGCACCGATACCGCTTTTTTCAATTAGATCTGTTTCATTACATCGATTTCAAGATCCAGCTCTGCAAAGAGCTTGATGTAGTTTGTCTACTGTTGCTTAAGGATAATCCTCTCATTACCGTTGGCACAAACACTTGTACCAACACATTGTGGCAAAAACGATCACCCAGAGGGAAACAGGGATCAGTTTTAGGAAGTGCAATCGATTGCACTTCATATGTCCAAATCTGCCAGAATGACTGTATTTTCGAACGAACAGGATTCCTCAGCGCCTCATGTCGCCATGCTCGCAGTTCTTCAGGACGGGTTGTATTCTGGTCTCTGGGGGGCAACTTCTATCATTTGACGGCGTATGCCCGGGATTTCTGTTGGGTCCGGCTTCGTAACAGTTTTCCAATTCTCCTACGTTTTCAACAACCCTCTCTGAAAGCCTTCTGTAGTCATATCCCAAAAAATCGAGACTTCTTTTCGTCCCTCTCTCTTGGCCCGAAAGATTTGAAAGGGTCATAGATGGGATACTGTTTCAGCACAGAGATCTTAAAGAAAAACCATGCAAATCCATGCTAATTCATGCTAATATCTGAATATTGACCTTAGTGAATAACACTCAAGAACAGTAATTGAACAATGGCTTATAAAAACCGGAAAAAAGATAATACTGGAAAGATCATTTGGCAATCCAATTGGTACGCTTCTGTATGGGTTTACGATCCCAAATATCAACGGAAGTTAAAATTCCAAGAAGGGGGTTATAAAACCAAACGTGCGGCTCTTTCTAGGGAATCAGAAATGGTGAGGGAAATTGAAGAGGGGCGATATCTTCCTCCAGAGGTTCGTCGGCAGCAAACTGAACACGCAGAAGCTCCGGCTCTTACAATAGAGGAATTCCAAAAGCAGTACATCCATCACATGGAATCAAAAACTGTTCGAAACCTCCCCATTAGTCACGGTACGATACAGGAGAAAAAATCTATCATTAGGAACCATCTCCTCCCAGCATTCCCGCAGCCGATGGATAAAATTTCAGTTATGGAGATCGAAACTTATTCGGACAACTTGGTCAAGGAGGGAAAGGCGATATCCACGATTACGAACATTCTTGGCGAACTCAGAGTTATTTTGAAGCTTGCTAAAAAATGGGGGGTTATCAAATCCGTCCCTGAATTCGACGTGCCAGGCAAATCACCACCGGATAAAGATAAATTTTTGACTCCAGAAGAAGCTGCCAACCTTGTAGAATCCTCCGAACCTAAAATAAAAGGTCTAGTGTTATTTCTTCTGAGCTGCGGTGCAAGGTTTGGAGAAGCTATTGTGGCAAGATGGGGTGACATCAATTTTGAGCAGGGCTATTTCCACATTCGTCGCACATTGTCTCGTGGCACCGAAAAACATACTAAGAGTGGTGAATTTCGGAAGGTCCCTCTTGATGACAACATTCTAAGCTTTCTTTCTGCTCTACGAGCTACTTCTCCTGAAAACGCGGAAACAGACTATATATTTCATGACAAGAGCGGCGGCACCTTCACTTATTCGGAGTTAAGGGGACCGTTGAAAAGAGCGGTAAAAGCAGCAGGCATTGATAAACCAGTTACTTTCTCTTGGCTGAGGCATTCTTACGCGTCCCATCTCGCAATGATGGGTGTTTCTGGAAAGTACATTCAAGATTTTTGCGGCCATAGTGACTACCGAATAACGATGAATCGCTATGCCCATCTTGGTGATGAGATGAAGCGAGAACAGGTCGCTGTGATTGGAAATATCTACCAGAAAAAATAACTTTTCCATTATATTTCCATCATGACCCCTAAATTTCAAATTTACTTAATAATATCAAGTGGGCGTAACAGGATTCGAACCTGTGGCTTTCGGCTCCGGAGGCCGACGCTCTATCCAACTGAGCCATACGCCCTGAACTGTGGACAATATAAAGGGTGGCCCGGGCAAGTCAACTGAAAAGTGTGGCTCTTCTGCCGGGGGCGGGGAAAGGTGGGGACAACGGGATGGGTGGCGAGGGCAGTCGAGAGAAGCCACTATGGTTTGAACAGAATTGCTGGGTGGCACGAGCCAACCAGTGGGTGATAAGCTCATTTGATGTGCCTTGCACGCAGGGGAGTCCTGGATCCCGGGTCTTTGCCCGGGATGACGAAGAGGGGGGACCGGGAGGACGAAGAGGGGGGACCGGGAGGACGAAGAGGGGGGACCGGGAGGACGAAGAGGGGGGACCGGGAGGACGAAGAGGAGGGACCGGGAGGACGAAGAGGAAGGACCGGGGTGGGGAATTGGGGGGCTGCTGGTAGAGAGTTGCGAGGGTGCTTTCAAGGGGCGCTGATTCGTGGTACCAATGGGGCGCAAGGAACAGCACATGAAACTTTCAATTCTTATTTTATTTGCGCTTTTGATTCTCCCGGTTACGGCCTTCGGGCAGTCGGCACCGGAATTCCCCCACTCCCTCACCACCCCCGGGTTTTCACTGCCAGGCGAGTCCATGCTCTTCGGTCAGCATCCCGATGCCCCGGCCTCCATGGTCTCCCTCAAGGGGCTGCGGCTGGGAGTCACGGGCATGGAGTACCTGGAAGGCGCAAAGCATCCGTGGAGCATCTCCGGGGAGTCCGTGTTTTTTGTGTACCCCGTCCCGCTCCTCTCCTTTGCGGTGGGTGGCAGCGTCGACATGATGCGCGGCCCTGAGTGGAACGCAGCGCGTATCAACGTGGCCTTTGGCGCGGCCATCAGCAGGACCCTATTCTGGGGAATGCGCTACAGCCAAATCAGCGCGCCGACCTTCGCCCCCATAAATGGGGCGGGCAGCTTCTCCCTCTCGCTGCGGTGGCAGCCCCACCCCTATTTCGGTCTCACATTGCAGAGCGAGTCCCTCTTCATGGAGCAGGCCTACGAGATCCCCATGGATCGCATCCACCGCCTGGGGTTCCTCATCGGACAACACAACCAGCTCTGGGCCAACATCCACCTGTCGGAGCGCCGGGGCGATTACCAGGCTGAGGCGGGGGTCCGTTTCATGCCTCTCAAGGGGCTTTACATCTGGGGCTCCGGTGGTTACGGCAGCCTCAACCGCGACTTTTACCAGACCGGCACAGGTGTGGTCGAGGGAGACACGCCCTCATCCTGGTACGCGGGCATGGGCATCACTGTCTCCCTGGGGCGTCTCGCCTGGGCGCTGGGAGCCCGCGGGCCAAACCCCTCCATGGGTTGGTCTCTGGTGTGGGACGAAGAATCGGTGCTCAAGAGCATCATCCCCGATCCCGAGTACGCCATCATGCTGGACTTCTCCAAGTCCTGGGACGAAAAATACCATTTCAAGCTGGTTACCTACGCGACCCGGTGTCAGGCCGATTATAACTGCCGCGGCGTTGTGATCAAGGCCAGCGACGGTCACGTCGGGTGGGCATGGGCCGGAGAGTGGTCCAGGATTATCACCAGACTGCGCGCCAGTGGCCGAAAGGTCCTGGTATACGGCTACTCCATGAGCAACTCCATGTACGCCATCGCCTGCGCCGCAGACCGCATCATCCTCTATCCCGGGGGGAGCATCTCCCTCAAGGGGCTGAGCATGACCAAGCTCTACTTTGCCGAGGGCTTCTCCAAGCTGGGGGTCAAGGCCCAGTTTGCCCGCTTCTCACAGTTCAAATCCGCACCGGAAGCCTTCACCAACCTCAGCCCTTCCAAGGAAGACATGGCCACCATGTCCTCCATCCTGAAAATGGTGGAGCGGCAGTTCCGCATCATGCTGCTCAAGCGCAAGGGGATGGGGCACAAGAAGATCGTGGACCTCTTCCTCAAGGGCTCCATCAACCCCGTGGAGGCGATAAAACTGGGCCTCATCGACGGCATGCGCTACCCCGACCAGATGGACATGGAGTCGGCCCGCATGCTGAAAACCCGGGTTCCGCTGTTCGATCCCTCGGGTATCAAGCAGGAGGCCACGCTCCCGGGCACCCGTGGCGTCGCCGTGCTGCTCCTCGAGGGAGAGATTGTGATCAAGAGCTCCATGACCAACTTCCTCACGGGCAGCTCAAAGCAGCTGGTCCTCAAGAAGGTGAGCAAGGCCCTCTCCCAGGCCATGGGCGACCCGCGCATCCGCGCTGTTGTGCTCCGCATCAACTCCCCCGGCGGGTCGGCGCTGGCCTCCGATGTGCTGTGGCGCACCATCAGCAAGATGAACTACGCAAAGCCCGTCATCGTCTCCTTTGGCAACTACGCCACCAGCGGGGGCTACTATCTGGGCTGCCCGGGCCGGAAGATTCTGGCGGAGAGCGCCACCATCACCGGGTCCATCGGCATTTTCGGTGGAAAATTCAGTGTCGGCGATCTGCTCAGAAAGGCAGGCGTGGGCGTTACAACCATCAAGCGCAGTCCCCACGCGGACATGAGCTCCATCTACCGTCCCTACACCGACGAGGAGATGCTGCAACTGAAGAGCTCCCTCAAGTACAGCTACTTCCGCTTCCTTGCTGCCGTGGCCAAGGGGCGCTCCCTGCCCCTCAACTCCATGGAGAAGCTGGCGGGCGGGCGCCTGTGGACCGGCGAGCAGGCGAAAAAGCGGAAACTGGTGGACGGCATTGGCGGCCTCTCGGAGGCCATTGCCATGGCAAAGAAGATGGCGAAGCTCTCCTCCAAATCCCCCGTGTATCTGGTCTACCCCGCTCCCCCCTCACTCTTGCGGCAGCTCATCACCAAGAATCTGGGCATCCCCCTGCCCTCCACGGAGTCAAAAGCGGCACTGAAACCCCTTGGGATTTCTGTGCCCGCGTCGCTCCTGGGGCCTGGCCCCTGGGCGAGGACCCCTTATACCCTCACCATCAAGTAGGCAAATCCCTGTTATTTCCGTATTTTACAGAGCGAATTCTCTGTTCCTCGGGCAACCCTATTTTAATGCTTGGCCCGGGCCTTAAAATCTATTAGATTATTGGCACATTTTGGTCTTTCCACAGAAAAGCTGTTCCACTATGAAATGGTCCGCTCTCCTTCTCACTCTTCTGATTCTCCCCTCGTGCTCCGAGAAATCGGGGGAGTCCATCACCAGGACCAAGGAAAACACCGTTGTTGTGGGGTGGTCCAAGGGCGTTGTCACCCTCGATCCCGCCTGTGCAGACGGGTTTGAGTCCGCTGAAGTCGCGTCCCACATCTACGAAGGCCTCGTGAGCATCAACGTGAAGACCGGCGACCCCGTTCCCCACCTGGCCACCTCCTGGCGCTCCGACATCGGCGGGCTCGTGTGGGACTTTGCGATCCGCAAAGGCATCCGCTTCCACGACGGCACCCCCCTCGACGCCGAGGCCGTGGCCTTCTCCTTCCAGCGCCAGATCGACGCCACCCAGTCCAACGGCACCGACAAACCCATCGGCGGCACCTGCAGTTTCAACTACTGGAACGCCTACTTCGGCATGATCAAGTCCGTGCGGGCCATCGACAAATGGAACGTCCGGTTCAAGCTCAAACATCGGTACAGCCCATTTTTGTACTCATTGGAGCTCTTCTCCGTGGCCATCGTCAAGCCCTTCGACCCCATCAAGGACCCCCAGGCCCGCGAGAAGCTCCCCATCGGGACAGGACCCTTCAAGTTTGTCTCCAACAACGAAGAGCGCACGGTCCTTATCCGCAATGACACCTACTGGAAAAAAGAAGATCGGGCGGAGTTTCAGTATCTTGAGTTCCGGACCATCCCCGACTCCAGCCAGCGGCTCCTGGCCCTCAAGGGCGGCACCATCGACATCGCCCACCAGGTTGATCCCGACAAGCTGCTCATGCTCAACCTGCACCCCTTCCTCAATATCAAGTTCATCAAGTCCGTCAATGTGGTCTATGTGGCACTCAATACCCGGATAAAACCCTTCTCGATCAAGCAGAACCGCATCGGGGCAAACCACGCCCTCAACCGGGACAAGATCATCAAGCTGGTCTATCAGGGGCTCGGCGAGGTTGGGAACGCCCCCTTCCCCCCCTTCCTCACCATGGGGGGCAAACCCATCTACACAAAGAACGCTCCCCTGGACACCTGGTACAAATACAGTCGCACGCTGGCCAGGCAGATGCTCGAAGAGGGCGGGTACCTCGACGGCAAGGGCAACAAGCAGCTCAAGCTCTACCTCATCAGAGCCCCCCGCAATACACTGCCGGCCCCGCTGCTCATGGCCAACCTCATTAAAAACGATTTCGCCCGCCTGGGAATCGACGTGCAGATTTTTGCCCTCCCCTACAACGAATATAAGGCGGCCATCCGCAACGGCAAACATCACATGGCCATCCACGCTTGGATCGGCGACATGTGGGATCCCGACAACTTTCTGTATGGCCTTCTCCACTCCAACACGGGGACCAACTACGCCAATTTCAACAACCGTGAGTACGACAAGTACGTGGAGAAAGGCCGCAGCGAGATCAAGCAGATCGACCGCATCATCAACTACCGCAAGGCCCTGCAGATGCTCAAGGACGAAGCACCCTGGGTCCCGCTGGCTTTCGCCAAGATGGTCATCGGCCACTCATCCAGGATCAGCAATATTGTGCACTCCTCATCCACCACTTCACGCCTTAACAAGCTCAAGATCAAGGGACAATGAA
>JAHJLU010000175.1 GCA_018821745.1 Myxococcota bacterium
CAGTGAGCCCCACGGGACCTCGGGGCAGGAGTCCCATGGATTTGAGCTGCTCCATAACATACCGGGCAGTCTTCACTTCCCTGTGCGCCAGCTCCGGTGTCTGGTGGAGATGGCGACGGATTTGGATGATTTCATCGATAATTCGAGTGATGATTTTCCACATTCGCTTCGAATAGACGGAGGGTCGTGGTTTCATAAATGCGGGGAGACCACTGAAATCAGACTGTTTGAACTGTGGTCTGAGCATGGGGGGCTGCCAGGGCAGTTCATCGTTTACCGTCTGTACGTGCACCTTGGGCGGCGCAGGCTTGTATTCTTTGGGTGCTTCCGGTACGTCGCAGGAAGTCAGGAGAAAGAGAGTGAGGAAGAATAATCGCAGCATCTGAGGCTCCATCCGGCTTGGTCTGTGAGCCTACCATATCCTCTGCGGTAATAACACATGTTCTGTCTTCTTTGCGCAGGGCGCCTGTCGCTCAAGGGACCACAGAAGAATACTTTTACGATTAACAGTTTTCCAAAAGAAGAAAATTGTTTACTATTGCACAACCCTTCTGGGAGGAGCTATGTCCGGACCCCTCATCTATAATATTTTTCCTTTGCTTGCAGGCAAGACAGACCAATGGATCAAGTGGGCTGACCACGCTCGCAGGATGGGATTCGAATGGGTATATTTCAACCCTGTCCAGAACCCGGGATTCTCCGGTTCCCTCTACTCAATAAAGGATTACTATTCCATCAACCCTCTCTTTTTACTCAATAATGAAGAGACCGGGTACGAAGAGGTGGAACTCGCATTTCGAGAGATCAGGCAGATGGGTTTGCGGATTATGGTGGATCTGGTGATCAACCACACCGCCATCGATTCACCCCTGGTTCAGGCCCATCCCAGTTGGTACAAGCAAAACGAGGAGGGGGAAATCGAGCATCCCTCTGCCATTGATCCTGCTGATTCAAGGAACGTGACTGTGTGGGGTGATCTCTACGAGATCGACAACGATGAGAGTCCTGACCGAGAGGCACTCTGGCGCTATTGGACAGATTTTGTATTACACATGGTACGCCTTGGTGTTCAAGGCTTCCGTTGTGATGCGGCGTATAAGGTTCCGGCGCTGTTGTGGGCTCGTCTCATAAAGGCCGCCAATGAAGAGACCGACAACACAGTGTTGTTTTTCGCAGAGACCCTGGGGTGTCGCCTTGAAGAGGTGGCGCTCCTGAAGGAGGCTGGTTTCAACTATCTGTATAACTCCTCGAAGTACTGGAATTTCGATTCCTCCTGGGCCATTGACCAGCACGAGGTGTTTCAGCAGGTTGCACCGTCCGTTTCCTTCCCCGAGAGCCACGACACGGAGCGGCTGTTCATCAGTGCAACAGAAAAAGAGCAGGTAATGAAACAGCGCATCGCCTTCACGGGGGCCTTCTCCGAGGGGATGCAGATCACCATGGGCATGGAGTATGGCTGGAATAAATCCTGTGATGTTGTCACCTCCCGTCCTGGCCATCAGGAAGCGCCCTCTGTGAACCTGGTGGAGTTTCTGCACCGTTTCAACACGGTGAGAAAGCGTGTCCCTGTTCTGAATGAGGAGGGGTCCTTCGATCCCCATGTCGAATTTCATAAAGAGACCATTGTCCTCCACAAGCGGTCGTTGCATGGCGACGAGGGAGTATTCGTAATCATTAATAAAAATTGGGACCAAACCCAGTGGGTTGACCTCCCCTTTGCCCTGTATGTGCTACGCGTGTTTCACAGCGGTGAGTGTAGTGAGCACCCTCTTGAGGGACTGCAGCTCGAGCCCGCCGAGGTGGTATTCGGTTTTCTAAAGAGAGTGTGAAAGATGAAATTTTTCCTGACGTTGATTGCTGTTATTACAATCATTTCCTGTGGAAAGTCTTCGGGAGACAGTTCTGAAGACGGGGCAGGGGGACGTGCAAAAGAGATCCTGAAAAAGGATTTCTGTCCCCATATGGTCGCCAAATTTGGTGAGTGTGCCAAGGAGAGCAGCGTGAAATCACGGTTCAACTTTTCCAAGCTCAAAACCTGGCTCTACGAGGACTGCAAGAAGACAAAAAAGAGCGATCCCTCCCGCTATCTGAAACTGTACGAGTGTATTCAGAAAGATTGCTCTAACCTGAACAGCTGCCTGGAGACACTCTTGGGGAAGCAGGGTGGTAAAGGCTAATGTCCGCACGTTATAACGGACGACCCCGCATGGAATTACCAGACCTGGAACCTGGGTCCATGGTCGGGGAATACCGGGTGAGACGACGGCTTGATGCCGGCGGTATGGGAACGGTCTACGCCGGTATTCATCCCCTCATCGGCAAAAAAGTGGCCATTAAACTGCTGCATCCCCATGTGGCACAAAATCCCGAGAATATTCAGCGTTTCAAGCAGGAAGCCTCCATCACCAATGCCATCGGTGACCCGGGGATTGTGGATATTTTCTCTTTTGGTGAGTACAAAGATGGCCGGTACTATTTTGTCATGGAGTACCTCAAGGGGGAGCGCCTTCTTGAGTTCATCAAGCGCCAGGGATCCATCAGCGGATTCGCCGCTGCACAGCTTCTGCGGATGTTGAGCCTCTCCATGGCGGCGGCACATGATCACAATTGTGTGCATCGGGATCTCAAGGCGGAGAACGTGTTTCTCGTGCCTTCCAACGACGGAAACTGGCCGCCCCGAACGAAAATCCTCGATTTTGGCCTGGCAAAAATGCTGCTGCCACTGCCCGGACAGATAATGCCAAAAACAAGACAGGGTGTGACGTTGGGGACGCCCTACTATATGTCCCCCGAGCAGTGCCAGGGAAAAGCGGTTGATGCCCGAAGCGATATTTATGCCCTGGGTGTTCTGGGATACGAGATGATCACCGGGAGTCTCCCATTTATGGATAAAGACCCCACGGAAGTGATGCACATGCATCTGCGGGATACGCCCGCCATCATTCCCTCGGCGTCCCGTCCGCGGCTCTTTGACGAGCTGCTCCTGGGATGTATGGAAAAAAATCCTGAAGACAGGCCCCAGGAGATGAGAGAGGTTTCGGCAACTCTCGAGGCTATCTTCCCGGCGCTCTCGCCAAATTATGTGAACGAGGCCATGGAGAGCGCGGAAGATG
>JAHJLU010000176.1 GCA_018821745.1 Myxococcota bacterium
AATATCCCCGTGAGGAAGATGATCACGCCCAGCCCCATGACCCCCATGCCGCCGATACGGATCACCCAGCCCACCCGGGCGAAGGAGCGCTTCTGGAGCACCGCCAGGGCAGGATTACTTGGGTCGTAGTGCACGGTCACCCCGGGGTTCTCCGCATAGTTTCGCAGCGTGTCCTCAGCTTTGGTCAGGGACTTGAAATAGGGGACCCCGTAATACCGGATCCGCTCCGAGCGGTATTTTCTGCCGTCTACCCGGTAGGTATAGGAGACCCTCGGGAAATAGTATCTGGTCTGTGAGTCGCCCCGGTAGGAGATTTTATAGACCATCCAGGTTTTCGTGATCTCCCCGGTTGTTTTTTTCCAGTGACGCACGGGGGGGCTGCGCTTCACCATGTGCCGGCCCAGCTTGTGGAAGGTGAACCCCAGGGGCAGGATGAGCAGCCCGAAGGCCAGCATGAGATAGGGGTGCACATAGGCCTTCATGCCTTTGCGCCGGGGCTTTTTGCGCGAGAAACAGTCGGGCCACCACCCGCGGGCAACGGGCTCGCTCTGCTCCCGGGAATCTTCCCGGAGATCTTGTTGTGGGCCGGATTCGGCAGGTGGCGTCATGGGGAGGGCTCCATAGTGGCGCCCTGGGGCACCACAAACAATGTAAGGATCATAGCAAGGTTTCCCAAGGGGCGGATGCATCTTTTTGCACAAAATTTTCCGCCCGCAATTGACGAAGTTGAAACATTGCGCTAATAGCCTATCCCTATATACCTCAGCGGTCCTCACTTTTCAGGGAACTTCTGCAAAGCCCTGGCCCTGCGGGGTAATATTTTTCTTGCTGCAACGCACTTTCTTCTTTTTACGGAGACCGATTATGACCGACAATTCATTCAAACCACTCAATAAAATCACTATCGGATCACCCAGGGCCTGGCACGTGGGCATCACCGACACCATGTGCAAGATCATCGTCAAGCGCAAGGTCACCAGCGTGAACGAAATCACCTCCCACATCGGGACCGAGATCAAACCCCTCTCCCTGGACTCCAGCCAGGTGGAGATCCTGGGCAACAACTTCTCCGGCAGCGAAAACACTTACACCGATCGCTTTCAGCAGATGCTCAAGAAGCGCCACGACGAATTCAACGAGAACATCTGTTTCATCCCCGGTGACTGGAAAGTCCTCGACGTGAAAGAGAACTACAAAGACTCCAGCGTGGGCATCCTCACCATCAGAAAAGACGGGGAGCTGCGCCTCCATTTCCCCGAGGACGCCGGCCGCATTGACGAGACGGGAAACGCCATCACCCCCAACTACGGCACCCTCACGGAGTCATCCAAGCGCTTCATCGAGAACGCCCGATCCGCCATGAAGAAAGTCTATGGCGAATAGCCCCCTGCCTCTCTACTCCCCCGTTTTTTGCAGATAATCTTTTGAGAAAACCCAGATAAGCGTACCGCTGCGCACGGCCATCCACACAATGAAGGCGGTCCAGATCCCGTGGAGCCCCATCCCCAGGTAGTCACACACCACCAGGGTGGGAACGAAGCCCCCAAAGGTGGAGGCCAGCAGCACATTGCGCAGGAGTCTCGCCCGGCCAAGGCCTTTGAAGATCCCGTCAAAGGCGAAGGCCAGGGCGTTAACGGGCTGGATCAGGATGATCATCCAGAAGACCCCGCCAAAGAGTTCCAGCACCCCTTTTTGCGCAGTGAAGAGGCGCCCGATGAAGGGATAGGCCGCGAGGAAAAACACCACCACTCCCAGGGCGACCATCATGGAGTACCGGCCCAGGTCTTTCCCGAGCTGTCCCAGGGCAACGTGGTTTTTTGCCCCCAGGAGCTTTCCGGCGATGGCGATGCCGGCGTTGGCGTAGCCGTCGATGAAGAAGGCCGAGAAGATCCACACATTGAGGGCGATGGTGTGGGCGGCGATATGGGACTCCCCGTAGCCCGTGGCGTAACGGTTGGCCAGATAAAAGGCCACGTTGAGGGCAGCGGTGCGGACCACCAGGTTGGCGCTCATGGAGATGATGCTCCGAAGCTCCGGATGGGCCCTCAGGCTCAATTTCAGGCCGAAGGGCGTCCTCCTGAGCAGCAGCCATATACTGACGGCGGTCATGAAAAACTGGGCCGTGAGCGAGGCCCAGGCGGCCCCCTCAATGCCCATGGGGGGCACAATTCCCTCAACGCCGAACACCATGATGATGTCCAGGGCGATATTGAGCAGGCCCCCTCCGATACTGATGCACATGGCGTAGAAGGTGTTCTGCATCCCCCTGAGCACGCCAAAGATGGCGAAGGTTACCAGGGTGAAGGGGAAACCAAAGGCGCGGATGCGGAAATAATCCACGCTGTAATCCAGGATGAGCCCCCGGGCGCTGTACAGGGAGAAGATCTCCCGGGCCAGCTGGGAGGTGACCAGATAGACCACCAGGGAGATAAAGAAACTGAGCCAGATGGTCTGGGGCACCAGGGTCTCGATCTTCTCAAGCTCTCCGGCCCCC
>JAHJLU010000177.1 GCA_018821745.1 Myxococcota bacterium
TCACGGGGTCCGACCACGCGGGCCTCTCGGGCACCGTTGGGGTACAGTAAAATGAACACACTTTGCAACCATGTACTTCGCCACCCTGCACCGCTGCTTTTCACCGCGCTGCTGTGGCTGGTCTCCTGCACCGCATCCACCAGCAACAATCCCGGGACAGACAGCGGAACAGACGGTCAGTCCGATCACATCACTATTGACGGCGGCCTGGACATCACCGACAGCGCCGCCGACATCACCGATGCCACCGGGGACGGCGATGTCACCGATGACGCGACCCTCACCATCGAGCAGCTCCCCCTTAGGGGCACAGGGACCGGGGAGAGCATCCTCATCGTTGGTCCCGACGGCACGCGCATCCTCATGGACACGGGAAACGACAGCCACGGAGACGAAATCCTCGACATCCTCGACGCCCGGTTCGGTGAGCGGATTATAGAGTGGGTCATCCTCACACACTACCACTCCGACCACATCGGCGCCTTCGACAACCTCTTTGTCCCGGGCTCCTCCAACGGCAATAACCCCGTTATCGTCACCCGAGGTTTCATCATCCGGGGCCTCTACGATGTGGGCACAGACATGCTGGGGGGTGATTTTCAGGAGATGTGTGAAGCCCTCACCTCGTCGCAGCTCTCGGGCATGGTTTACTCCCTGTGCACCGGCGATTTTGCCGCTCCCTGCAGCGCCTCAGACGGCCACGACCCCTGGCCCTCCTCGGGATGCCCCGGGCTCCTTTGGGGCAACATGGAGGACCCCTCCGATGACGACTCGGGCGCGGTCACCTGGATCCCCCTGGGCAGCGGCGCCCGACTCTATTTTTTCAACGGGAACGCCCACATTGCCCTGAGCGGAGAGGTCCACAGCGCCGAAACAGAGGGCATCACCGTGGGTTATGGCGACGTTGACCCGGAGAACGCACGCAGCCTGGGGGGAATCATCAGGTGGGGAAATTTCAGTTACCTCTTCAACGGTGATCTCACCGGTGCAGGCGATGACGAGAGCCCTCCCATTGAGGGCTTCTATGCGGGCTACGCAGATCTCCTGCTGGAGTACCCGGGCGGGCCCGGGCTTATCCCCGCGGGAAGTGTCGACACCGCCCACATCAGCCACCACGGCTATACCTCATCCACTTCAGAGGCATGGGTGGACTGGATCCTGCCTCCCGACAGTGCCACCAGAAACGGACTGCTGGGCTCCAACATGTACTACTACCGCTCCCCCACCAATACGGTCATGGATCGCCTGGCCCCTCGTCTGGGTGATGGCTACGTGTGGACTCCTCAGAAGGGCACCCTGTCTTCGGGCAACGACAAACTCCGGGTGGTGGGTGCCTCGGTAATGGTCCAGGTAACCCACGGCGGCGCCCAGTATCAAATCTTCGGCTACGACGGCCTGAACGCCACCCTCACCGAGTCCTATACCAGCACCATACCGTAGAAATCGCACCCGGCTCTATGGAGAATATGCACCCAAGCCGTACAAACCAAGTGCTTCAAGCACCCCGTCACCAGCGAAACTCGTCATCCCCTTTTCCCTTCCCGTCATCCCATCACCTTCCCCGTCATCCCATCGTTCTTCCTCGTCATCCCATCGAAGGAGGGGATCCAGGACTCCCCATGGTGCATAATAATATCGATTGAGCTTTCCCCCCACCATGGTGCCAAGCAGACATAACTCAGCATTTCATACACAGGTGGTTTCTGGATCCCTGTCTGCACCTCATGATTGATCACATCTCATGCTTGACAGTTAAAATATTGTCATTTTTGGTTTATTTCGGAATGTTCGTAAGTTGGGGCTACTCGCCCCAAACCCGAGGTCAAGGGGCCGCTGGCCCCCTGACGACCCCCGCTGGGCGGGTTCCGATTCCCGCCCAGACCCACCCTTGACGGCCATGGGGGACTCTTTGTCCCCCCTGGACCCCCTACTGCTAAGCCTTTCAGTTCCTTATATTTTCTCTTAACCCATATGTATCAGGAACTGAAACGTTTCCTCTACTCCCTTAAACGCTAGAGCCTTTTTCCTTAACTCTAACCCCGTTTTTACCTCTGATTGTCACCTGAAACTTAGTGATAGTTTAATAAGGGATCTCAACTGGAGAAAGCCGATCAATCGTCGTCCCATCTCCAACTTGCCCGATAGCATTTGAGCCCCAACAGTAGAGATTACCGTCCATAGTTACTGAACACGATCCGTATTGGGATGCTGAAACCAAGTACCATCCTGTCCCTGAAACAATAGTAGGGACATCCTTGGAAATTATTGTCCCATCACCAACCTGCCCATAATCGTTGAAACCCCAACAATAGAGGGTTCCATCGTTTTTGACTCCGCATGTATGTATCATCCCAAGCTCAAAGTCTCCAAAATCGCTGCCTCCCACAACCGCTGTGGGAACATGGCGCTCTATAATAGTCCCATCACCAACCTGCCCATAATCGTTGAACCCCCAACAAAACAGTGAACCATTGGTTTTTATCCCACATGTATGATAATTCTCAATGGCAATTTTGCTATACCCTGTAGCAATCAACGTAGGAGAAGTTCGAGTAGTGGTCGTTCCATCACCCAGTCGTCCATAGCCATTTGCACCCCAACATCTGAGGTTATTACCATCATCAATTGCACAGGTAGAATCATGGCCGCAGGATATTTCTGACCAGTACAATCCTCCGGGTACTTTTGTCGGCAAGACAACGTCCGTTGTTGGTCCGTAACCTAATTGTGCATCAGTGTTGCTCCCCCAACAGTACAATTCATTCCAACCGTTTGCTATCGCACAAGTAAATGTATTTCCAGCACTAATCTTAACCCATGTCTTTCCGCCACCGACGAGCACAGGGGCAGTACTTGTATTCTTCGTTCCATCCCCTAGATTTCCATATGCATTTACACCCCAGCAGTACATTGTTCCGTCAGTTTTCAGCGCACATGTATGTCCCCAACCGGCAACAACATCGACCCAGTCTGTACCTATAGCAAGCACCGGCACCATACTGTCCGTCGTGGTTCCATTACCTAGTTGCCCATTGACATTTTGTCCCCAGCACCAAATAGAACCATCGGTTTTAAGCCCACAAGCGTGCAACCAACCTCTCGCAATTTTTTGCCAAGTGGGCGGTTCTAGGACTGTCAAATCGCCGTTGTCGGCGGGGGTGTAGGGATCGCTTCCACTGTAGCCGTGGGTGCCTGTGGTGTCGCAGTAGACGTGGGAGAGGCCGCCGTCCATGGACATGCGGTAGGCGTAATCGTAATCGCCGGCCGTGGGGACGGTGAGGGTCTGCATGTACTCGTCGTTGTTTCCGGCATCAACGTTGTAGGTGGCGTCGACCCAGGTCCAGGTCTCGTCCGCGGCCGTCCCGTCGCTGCCGTAGCCCAGCTGGGCGGTGATGAAGGAACCTTGCCCCGTGGCGTCAGTGGTCCCTGGTTCGTACACCTGACCGTAGATGTCTGTGGAGTCACCCGTCGTCAGGGTGACAGAAAGGGGCCACTGGGTGTTGCACCAGTTGATGAGGCAGTGGTCGTTGCCTGCACCGGCTGTCCCGTAGTCGCCGCCGCTCAGGGTGGTGAAGCGGGTGCTGCACCAGTGGGCGCCGTCGTTGTTGAGGGTCGTGTTCCGATCCCCGGGATCCACGTTGTAGTTGTCGTCCGCCGCGGGACTCAGGCCCATGGAGGAGCCTGATATGTGGGGCCAGGTGCTGTCCCACATAACACTGTCAAAGACCATGTCATCGCTCACCCGGTACACTTCAAGCTGCCCATAGGCCGTATTGAACTCCGGCATGGCCGCAAATTCAAAGTCCAGGGCAACGCCGCCGTTATCCAGCGTTGTGGCGTTGACGCCCACCACGTAGAAGGAATGGGGGTTGAGGAGGATGGGCTCAGTGACCACACCTGTGGCGTCATCGGTCCCGTTGTCCACGAAGAAGCCCACATCCCCGTCGATATAGAGCGTGGCGTCACTCGTGTTGCTTATCTCAAAGTACTGCCCGTCATGGGTCGACGCAGCGTGGAGCGGTGTGATCATGATCTCGTTGATGGCCAGACTCCAGGGAAGCGGCAGATAGGCTTCTGAGCACACACCTGGATCGGCAGGCACTTCGTAGTAGTTGGTGTCACAGGCGCAGGAGGCCGCCTGGGTCCCGCCGTTATCGTAGCACGAGGCGTTGGACTGACAAAGACCCGCGTCAACGACCGAGTCGCAGTTGTTGTCGGTGCCATCGCAGATCTCAAGGGCACCGGGGTGAATATTCCCGTCGCCGGGAGCGCAGTCCGTGTTGTCTGCCACATAACCCGCAGGGGCCACACAGGTAGTCACTAAGACAAGGGGATCGCCGTAGGTGTCGGTGTCGGCGTCTTCGTAGAAGTTGCTGCAGGTGTCGTGACAGGTGATACCCGTCGCCAGCGTGTCGTCGCAGTCCGTGTTGCTGGCCACATAACCGGCATAAACCGCACAGGCGGGCACTGCCGTCGCTGTGGTGGCGGCAAATCCGTCGCCGTCAACATCGGCATAGACATTGATACAGGTGTCATGGCAGCCCAAGGCGGTGGGTGATGTCTCGTCACAGTCGGCGCCCA
>JAHJLU010000178.1 GCA_018821745.1 Myxococcota bacterium
CGCTCATGGACATGAGATCATTGACATTCATATTTTTCATCTGCTTGATCTGGGAGAGCTGCTTGAACCCGGGAATCTTACTGAGGAGCCCCTGATTCTGGCCAAGTTGAGCCATGAGATTTTTCATGGTCAAAAACCTGGAGAGCAGATCCATCACGTCCTGGGTTTGGCGGCCCGAGCCCTTGGCGATACGGGTGATCCGGGACATGTTGTACTCCATGGGGACTCCCTTTTTCTTTCGCCACTTGGGAACGTTCTGATATTTCTCTGGAACATCAAAGAGAACATCGGGAAAATTACGCTCCTTATTGGTCATGGAGTGGATAATGGCCTCAATTTTGACCAACTCGCTGTCATCGAGGTTTACCTCATCGGGGAGACCATTGGGGAAGAAGGGGAGCTTCTCCATGAGGTCCTTGAGGGACCCCATTTTTTTGATGGCCTTAATCTGCTCGAGGAAGTCCGTCATATTGAACTTGCCCATGAGCATTTTTTCCGCGTCTTTTTCCGCCTTCTCCGCGTCCACAACCTCTTCGAAATCCTGGACGAGACCGACCACGTCACCCATACCCAAAATGCGGGAGGCCATGCCCTCCGGCCGGAACTCCTCAAGACGGTCGAGGGATTCTCCCATACCAAGGAATTTGATGGGTTTCCCCGTCACAGCTTTGACAGAGAGGGCGGAACCACCGCGGGCATCACCGTCGAGTTTAGTGAGAATGGACCCCGCCAGTTCCAGTTTTTTGTCAAAGGCGGTGGCTGTCTTTACGGCGTCCTGACCGATCATGGCGTCGATCACCAGGAAGATATTGTCGGGGGCTACCCGCTTGCGTATCTGTACGAGCTCCTCCATGAGGACTTCATCGATGGCCAGACGGCCGGCGGTATCGAAGATACAGAGGTCACGACCGTGGGATTTGGCGTACTCCACTGCACGCTCGCAGATCCCGGGAGGATCCTTGCTGTCATCGCTGTAGACAGGATATCCGAGTCTGTTTCCCAATACTTTGAGCTGTTCTATGGCGGCGGGTCGGTACACGTCCGCGGCTACCAGCAGCGGTTTTTTGTTGTGCTTCTTCTCCAGGTAGCGGGCCAGTTTGGCCGTGGTGGTGGTCTTGCCGGAGCCCTGCAGACCCACCATCATGATGGTGGAGATGCCGCGCGGGGGCAGATCGATGGAGCTGTCCACGGGCCCCATGAGATCAACCAGTTGATCAAAACAGGACTTGATGAAGAGCTCGCCGATGGAGACAGCTTTTTGCCCGAATTTGGCAGACTTCAGTTTGAGGGTGACTTCCTGGCCCAGAAGCTCTTCTTTCACTGTATCAAGGAAGGTTTTAGTGACCTTGAAATCCACATCGGCTTCCAAAAGGGCCATGCGAACATCCCGTAGGGCCTCTTTAACATTGCTTTCAGTAAATTCGCCCATCCCCGATAATTTCTGCCGGGCATTGCGAAATCCTCTGGTCAAAGTATCAAGCATGATTCGTATCCTGATTTTTCTGGACGCCAAAGCGTCGGGTAACAAACATCGTGGTTCGGGATGGAAACCTATTCCATATCCCCTCTTCTTTCAAGGGTAAATCTGCATCAACCGGGTACGATTTTACAGGTTATTTTCGATAAAATAGATGAGAAGAAGCTCTTCAGCGGTCTGCTTGGGGCCTGGGGCTTTGGCGATAAAGCGCGCCTGAGCCTCCAGCTTTCGCTTGGTGAAGAATCGATAAATTCCCAGCGCCTTCTCCCTCATGGTAGTGTCGCCACCTTTGCGCAGGCCCATGGATGTCAGGTCCATTCCCGAGGTGGTGACCACACCCTTTGTTCTTCGCTCCCGATCTTTTCCCGCCAGCTCTTCATACGTGGCACCAAAAAGAAATTCACGGAAGGCACCGCGCACCTCTTCGTCTTCCGCATGCTCGGCGAAGAAATCCAGGAAATAATGGGTCGCTCCATGGATCTGCATGTCAAACATCTCCTGAATTCCCATCATGGTGCCCATGACCACCTTGGCCTCTTTACGGGCGTTCCAGATTGACTCCATGAGGGGGGCAAAATTTCTCATGGCGTGGATGGTGTTGTCTTCCCACAGACGGGCCAGATAGTTAACCGACTTCTCTCTGATGGTTCGATCCACCGCCCCGTTGGTTGCCACGGAGACAAGAAGTTCTGCGGTCATGCGGTTGTAGACCCGTGCAGAGAGATGTTTCTCCACGGATTTCAGAAAACCAATCCCCATCTCCGTGTGATCAAAGACCCGCTCAATACCGAAACTGAGAAATCCCCAGAAACTGATCTCCAGATCTATGAGGGCTTTCCCGAAAATGGTGCGCGAGGGAAGCCGGAGTTCAAAATCGTGGGGGTTAAAGAGGACAATTTCCTTGAAAATACCGGAGAGTCCACCCTCTTCATTCTGGGCAAATCCCCCCATGGCAGATCCCGGCTCGGGCATGTCCAGGGCAAGGGCGTGGAAGCGCAGGATACGGTTCAGTTTTTCGACGATGACATTGACGTAGACCGAATAACTGTCGTCGTCTGAGGAGGCGAGGGCTTCGAGGATATCTTCCACAAGCTCGTATTCCTCCATGGTGAAGGGCCCAACGCTCCCCCGTTCCTCCGATGGCGGATCCTCCGGAGGTAAATGAGTATTGTTTTCCATGTGTGACTCGCTTTAAGTCAGGGGATTAGTAGATGTACCGTCCACCGAGGGCAAAGGACATGTATTGATCCACGGCTCCGTTTGCGTTGCGGGTTCCCGCGTCGTTGAAGGAAAAGGAAAAGCGGTTGAATTCAAACGAGGCGGTGATTTCCACATTGGGCATAACGCGGTATCCCACCAGACCGGCAAACTTGAGGCCGAAGAGGCTGGCTTCACCATAGTAATCAGCGGAGACAATTTCTCCGGCGTCAAGGGGAAGGAGCATGGAGAGGGAACCTTCTATGAGGACCTTGGAGACGACGTTGAGGCGGGCAAAGGCTCCCAGTTCGAACATGGAGTAGGAGACGCCGGGTACATCGATGACATCGTTGGTGTCAAAGGTCCAGGCGCGGCTCTGGTATCCCAGTTTTCCGCCGATGACGATATCGGAGGTGAGTTTGTGCCGGTATCGAATATCAAGGGCAAAATCAAGGATGAATGTGTTTATTTTTTCATCTTTGTTGTCATAGGCGTAGGTCTTGAAGACCGGCATATAGAAGGTCTTCAGGCCAATACCGATGTTGGCCAGGGGACCCTCTTTCCCGGCGAGCATCATGGGATATACTTCCACATCGAAGATAGGAGCAAAACTGGGACCCGCGGTTTTGTAATAGGGCTCGGATGCGGGATCAAAGTCCAGTGTGCGGGTAAAGAACCCAAAAGCGAGGCCAGCTCTCAATGCAGGGAGCTTGTATTCAACATCGGTGACGATTTTCTTTTTTCTGTCGACGATGGGAGTCTTGATGACCTCAAGGGGTTTTTCGTCTTCAATAGGCTGCTTGATGGCAGGATCCTTCTCCACCACTTTTTCGATTTTGGGTGCCTCGTATTCCTTGAGCGATTCGATGGACTGCAGGGTGGCCATGGCGATCTGTTCCAACTGCTTTTGCGTGGGAATCCGTCGATTGAAGGTAAACTCTTTTTCCAGGGCGGGGAGACCATCTTTCCAGTTGTACACGATGACCGTGTAGGAATACTTGCGGCGTTTACGCTCTGCTTTCCCCCCCACGAAAACGGTAATGCCGAATTTGCCGCACAGTTCCTTGATTTGGGCAGTCGAGAGGTTCTTGAAATCGATCTTGCCCTCGTCCTGCTTCATACTTTTTTTGGTGATGTAGTCATAATTCCCCTTCAGCAGGGTCTTGATGAAATTACGGACCTTTTTACCACCGGCTTTATTGGCTTTGGTATTGAAGGGGAGCAACACTACCTTTTTCTTGGCCTGAGCCAGAGAAACACCAGTTATGCTTCCGATCAGTGTTAACAGAAGGAAATTAAAAATAATTTTTTTCATCATGGGGAGTACCTTCCTGATTGAAATCATTCAGGGCAAAATAATATCCAATTTGGGGTCATTTAGCAAGGTGATTAGTTTGTGAGGACTATCACATCGTCAATGAACATTCCCGAGTATTCAATAATGTCATCTGAATGGAAACACCATCGGGCCCTGATGGAATTGCCCACATAGGGAGTGAGCGAGACCTCATAGGGAGTCCAGGTGGTGTTTTGCCCTGTCCAGCACGGGGTGCCCTCACAATCATCCTGATAGGCAGGGAGTGTCGGGTTTACCGTGGACCATGTGCCGCTCCCCTGCTGGATTTGCAGGATGGTTCCATCGTACCCGGATTCTGAATCCATCCAGACGAAGAAGCGCAGGAGCGCGCTGGTCGCGGCAGTAAGATTGATGCTGGTTGTGGTCACACAATCGGAGGTAAATTCGCAGTACGTGTCATAGTCACTGGTCATGTTTGTGCCCACGCAGTAGGGAGCGGAATGGCAACTGGAAGGACCGCCACCCGCAGGCGTCCCGATTTCCCAACATGAGCCGGAGACAGACCATCCTGCGGGTGTGCTGGCTGATACAAAATCTTCGAACAGCGCCGATTCCAGGACTTCAAGATCGAAACTGCGGGAGGTGGAGTTGGTGGGATTCTGGTTATCTACCACATTGATGGTGAAGTTGTAAGATCCCACGTTGGTAGTGGTCGGATTTCCGCTGATGGTTCCTGTGGAGACATCAAGAGAAAGGAAGGAGGGGAGGGTTCCACCGTGGCTGAAGGTAAAATCGCCACTGCCCCCCCACACCTGAAGCTCACGGGAGTATGGATTGCTGGTGGAGGCGTAGCCCAGGTTCCCGGGGGTGGAAAAGGTAACGGGGATCTGTGCGCCCTCAACGACCATGACATTGTCGAGGTAGAGACCGGCCACGTCGTAATAGTGGTCAAAGGCGGCGCTGAAGCGAAACTGGACAGCCGAGTTGCCTGCCAGAGTCTGGATGTTGCCGATATAGGGGCTCCACTGGTTTGCGCCGGAGAACATCTCGTAGGCGCCGGTTCCGTTGTAGGATGGGTCCATGCTGCTCAGGGGCTGCCAGGTGACCCCGTTGAGGGAGTATTCCACCTTCCACTCATCGTAGTAATAAGAATCCGTTTCAAAGTCCATGTAGGCCCAGAAATAGAGAACAGGGGAGGTGGCTCCGCCAAGATCTATGGGTGGTGTGACCACATAGGCCTGGTTCATGTTGGAGTTGTCCGGGGCGAAGCCGTGGATGATGGTTCCCAGGCATCCCGAGCCTGACTGGGCGGAGGCAGGTCCTGCCGTGGTTGGAGTGCCCCACTCGAAGGGGTAGTTAATGCTCCAGCCCGTGGGGGGCAGGACATCATCGAAGGTCTCGTTGAAATACCAGACGCGGTTGGAACAGCCGCTCACATTGTATTGACAGTTGGCCCCGCAGAAGGCGAGCCCGGCGGTGAATCCCAGGGACTGGCAGGTTGCCCCGTTCATGTCTTCCAGATCGCACTCCTCGCCATACTCTTTTGTGCCGTTGCCGCAGAGGGGACCGGGACCGGTGCAGCCATCGAAATCAAAGGTACACCAGTCGGTACAGGCAATGTTTCCACCGGTATATCCGAAGTCCGCGCAGGTTCTGCCATTGAATTCATTTGTGTCACAGAACTCACCTTGCTGCAGGAGACCATTCCCGCAGGCCGGGCAGCAATCAATCTGACACACCTGACAGCTCTCCCCTTCAGCCACATCACAGCTCTGGTCGCCGCATACATATTCATTGACACAGGAGGGAGAGCAGCCATCGTGGGGGATCTGGTTGCCGTCGTCACACTCTTCTCCTATTTCCAGCAGGCCATTACCGCACACGGAGGTGTTGTCTTCGTCGGTGCACCCGCGGGAGCATCCATCGCCGGAGGTGTTGTTGCCGTCATCGCAGGTCTCACCGTCATCAAGTTGATTGTTGCCACAGTCGGGACAACAGTCTGAAGGACAGTGTTCGCAGGTCTCTCCCACCTCCACCGAGCAGTTGCCGTCCCCGCAGGCAAACTCGATGAAGCAGTCACGGGAGCATCCGTCTCCGTTGATGCCATTGCCGTCATCGCACTGTTCGGGAGGCGTGATGACGCCGTCTCCGCAGCCTGTCTCCATCATGCAGGTGGAGCTGCAGCCGTCGCCATCGGTGGTGTTGCCGTCGTCGCAGCCCTCGGTATATTCGTGGATGCCGTTGCCGCAAACCGCCAGGGTATTCTCCATGCGACAGTCACCATCACATCCGTCGCCGGAGTCAATGTTGTCATCATCACACTCTTCGCCCAGCTCCAGAATTCCATTCCCGCAGCCTGTTTCAATGGTGCAGTTTCGGCTGCAGCCATCGTCGCTCACAATGTTGCCGTCATCGCACTCTTCACCGGGCTCCACCACGCCGTTGCCGCAGAAGGGCTCTATCTGGCACAGTTCATTGCAGCCGTCGTGGGACAGAGTGTTGCCGTCGTCACACTGTTCGCCGGGATCCACGGTCCCGTTGCCGCACAGGGCTGTGTTGACGATCTCCTTTTTCGGTTCGACACATCCGGTCAGGATAAAAATACACGCAGTAATGCATGCCAAGCGCATCATTAAGTCCTCCATACGTTGCAGTGAGTCACATCAACAGTTGGTGATTGACACGCCCACTATGAAACCCCGAGCATATTATGGTGAATGAAAAGGAAAAACAACGAAAAGCGGTATTAATTGCCGAGAATCATGACATCGTCGATGAACCAGCCGGGGTAGGTGACTGAGCCATCAGAATAGAAGCACCATCGTATTTTGGCGGTATTCCCAACATAGGGAGTGAGATCTACCTCAAAATTTTCCCAGGACTGCTGCTGACCGGACCAGGTCATTCGACTCCCGTTATCTTCATTGTATGCTGGCGTGTGGGTACTGGAGTCATCCCATGTGCCGCTGCCGTTGAGCTCTACTTCGCAGATGGCACCATCGTAACTTGTCTCGGTGTAGCGCCAGCCACTGAAAGAGAGTGTTGCGGCGCCGGCGCTGGTCAGGTCGATGTTACCGGTGGTCACGCAGTGGTTGCCCCAGGTCATGCCGCTGATGTACTGAACATTCATGCCCGTGCCGATGCAGTAGCTTCCCGAGGCGCATGCGGACGGACTTTGGGTTCCCGTGGGTGTTCCGAACTCAAAGACAGCTCCCGTAATTGTCCAACCGGCCGGGAGAGCCCCACCTTCAAAATCCTGGTAGTAAATTGCATCCAGGACATAGATGGTGAAATCCTTCTGATCCACATTGATCGGATTTTGGTTATCCATGGCTCTTACGGTGACCACCACGTTTGCAAGATCCGCGATGGACGGGGTGCCGGAGAGTTCGCCGGTGGACGGGTTGAGGTTGAGCCAGGCGGGGTGACTGCCCACAAAACTGTAATTGATGTCACCGCTGCCGCCCCAGACATCCAGGGTGCGGGAGAAGGGGAAGGCTACCACCGCTTTCCCGAGAACACTCTCGGTTGTGAGGGTAATGGGGATCTGTGCGCCCTCAACGACCATGACATTGTCGATGTAAAGGCCGGGGACGTCCGTGTAGTGATCAAACTGTGCCGAGAAGCGGAAGAAGACCGTGGAATTTCCTCCCAGGCTCTGGACGTTGGCCACATATGGGGACCAGGAGTTGGCACCCGTGAACATTTCATAGGCCTGCCCATTGGAATTGTTGTAGGAGGGATCCATGTCGGTGATGAGGGTCCAGGTGGTTCCGTTGAGGGAGTACTCCACCCGCCATTCGTCATAGTCGTAGGTGCTGGTGTCCATGGAGAACCACGCCCAGAAATAGAGGACCGGCGCGGTTGCCTCGGAGAGATCAATGGGGGGCGTGATAAAATAACTGGTGTCATAGGAGGCGTCGTCGGGCGCGTTGGAGGAGAGGTTGGTTCCTGCGCAGGAGCTGCCGGAGAAGGCCGATGAGGGTCCCACATTGGAGGGACTGCCCCACTCAAAGGGATATGAAAATTGCCAACCCGCGGGCAGCAGGACGGAGTCGAAATCTTCATAGAACCAGCGGACCTGATTTTGGCAACCGGAGGTGTTGAACCGACAGTCGCTGCCACAGAAGGCCAAGCCACCCAGGAATCCCAGGGAGAGACAGTCCTGACTGTTCATGTCTGTGCCGTCACATTCTTCGCCATATTCCGCCGTGTCGTTGCCACACACGGGACCGGTGCCGATACAGCCTGAGAGATTGAAATCACACCAGGCTGTGCAGGTAAGGTTCCCGCCGGTGTATCCGAAATCCTGGCAACTCAGGTTATTGAGTTCGTTGGTGTCGCAGTTCTCGCCCAATTGCCGGATCCCGTTTCCGCAGGCGGGGCAGCAGTCAATCTGACAGTTCTGACAGGATTCCCCTTCCAAAGTGGTGCACTCACCATCACCGCAGACATATTCTTTTATACAGGCGGGAGAGCAGCCGTCGTGGGCGATGTCGTTGCCGTCGTCACACTCTTCTCCCTCTTCCCACAGGCCGTTGCCGCACTCGGCGACACCGTCTTCATCGGCGCAGCCCCTCGAGCAGCCGTCGCCGGAGGTGTTGTTGCCGTCGTCGCACTCTTCCCCGTCGTCGAGGATTCCGTCGCCGCAGGAGGGACAGCAATCAGAGGGGCACAGTTCGCAATTTTCGCCTTCCTGGGCGCTGCAGTCACCGTTGCCGCAGATGAACTCCACCAGGCAATCTTTGGAGCAGCCGTCGCCGGAGATACCGTTGCCATCGTCACACTGTTCCGGGGCGGTCAGGACACCGTCTCCGCAACCGTTCTCCATCATGCAGGTGGAGCTGCAGCCGTCGCCGTCGATTGTGTTGCCGTCGTCACATCCCTCGGTGTATTCATGGACTCCGTTGCCGCAGACCGCGTTTTCGTTCTCCATGCGGCAGTCACCGTCGCAGCCGTCACCCGAGTCGACGTTGTCATCGTCACACTCCTCGCCCACCTCAAGGAGGCCATTCCCGCAGCCTGTCTCAACCAGACAGTTGCGACTGCAGCCGTCACCGGATTCGCTGTTACTGTCGTCACACTCTTCCCCTGGCTCCACGATGCCATTGCCACAAAAGGGTTCGATCTTACAGAATTCGTCACAGCCATCGTGGGCGGTGGTGTTGCCATCGTCACACTCTTCTCCGGGTTCCACGACGCCATTGCCGCAAGACTTGGTGTTGATTTCTTCTTTTTGGGGCTCGACACAGCCCCCCGCTGAAAAGAGTAAGATCGTTGAAATAAAATAAAATAAAATTAATATGGAGTGTCGCATGATGACTCCTTGGGAGAAAAAAAATGAGCACAATGGAACATCGCGGATAAAGCGATAATTTATATCACTTTTCCATGCGAACGACAAGGTCCTGTTCGAATTCAGGGGTTGATGATTTTATTACTGGTATGATTCCAACTGCTTGAACGCAGAAGAGGGGTCACCCGATTACTGCGGTTTGAGTTTGCGCCGGTAATCCGAAGGTTGTTGCTCCTGCGGTTTTGGAGGGGTCTTTCGATCTTTTTTTATTTCTTTATAGATCTTCAGTGATTCCGGTGAAGGAGAAAAATCGTCGGAGTTTTTTTGTTTTTTACAACCGATACAGAAGGTGAGGAGCAGGGTGAGGAGGATAGTACGTGGTATCATTTTGCATCAAACTTTTTATAGTCACGCAGGATGTCAGAGGCCGGTTTGACAGAGAGATATCGCTGCTTTTGTTTTTCGTGCCCCATAAGGGAAACCTTGCGGTGAATCTCATCGAAGGCTTTGAGAATAAACAACTGGGCGAAATATGGCTCTTTAAGGGCTTTCATGACAAGACCGTGGGTGTGATAAATGGTGTCGACACCCTGGATCTTGCTCACGGTAGTGAAGGCGACGGCCTGGGCGCTGTAGTGGACCGCTTCCTCAGGTTTTTCCAGCATGAGCAGCGCGCGTGCCTTTAAAATCAGGCCGTGGATAAGGCCATCGGGGAGCTTGGCTTTTTCGGAGAGGGAGATAGCCTCGCTGGATTTCTCAAGAGCCCGCTGGTAGTTTCCATCGGGATCTTCCAGTTGGCACTCGGCCCAAAGCAGCAGTCCCCGGATCTCGTCGATACGGGATTTGGCCGAGAGGGCGTACTCGATGCCCGTCTGGATGTGGCGCATGGCCTCCACGTATTCGCCCTGCCGGATCTTCAGTTGCGCCAGGGTGAGGGTGGTATCGGAGAGGGCACCGGTGTCCCGGGTGTGTTCACAGAGCTTGCGGGCTTCACGCAGGAGTCTCTTGGCGCTGGAGTAGTTTCCCAGTTCAATGTGGGTCTGGGCAAGGTTGGCCAGTTTAATCCCCGTGTTGATTTTGTCGCCCTTCTCCAGGTCAATGTCGTAGGCTTTTTTGTAGTATCCGATGGCCTTGTCGTAGTCGCCGTAAATGGAGGAGAGGAACCCCAGATTCATGAGGATAGTGGATTCCTGGGTGCGTTTATGCTCTTCACGGAACATCTCGAGCGCCTTGAGGTAGGTCTCGATGGCCTGATCCATTTTCCCACGGTAGAACAGGGCGTTCCCCCGGATGTGAAAGAGATCGGCCATGATGGAGGAGATCTCCGGCCGTTTCTCGACGATGCTCACACCCTTGTCCACAACCCGAAGCGCCTCTTCTATTTCACCCAGATCCAGCTTTGCCCGGGCCAGAATGCGGTGGGCGTCGGCCTGACAGTAATAATCCTCGCACCGCTGGGCCACGGTGATAACCCTGTCGAACAGCTCCAGCGTCTTGTTGGGCTCACCGATGCCCTGGTAATAGGCCATGCGGCGGCACAGGGCGATGGCTTTCCACTGGTCATTTCCCTCTTCCTCTGCGAGGGTCTGCATATTGCTGATGTGCTTCATCTGCCCGTCACGAGCACCCAGGTTGTGATAGATGACTTCAAGATCCTTGTGGGCGTGGAAGACCAGCTCCTTGTCTTCGGATACGAGCTCGAGCACCTTCTGATAGTGGCGCTCCGCTTCCGTATTTGAGGCCAGCTTTCTTGCATGATGTGCGGCGCTCAGATAGTGCTTTGCGGCGCTCTTTCTGTCCCCGCCCTGCTCAAAATGCGCGGCGATGACCGGATCATCGTGGGCAGCGTGGTAGGCGGGTGATTCCAGTTTGATTTTTGCTACTTCCAGGTGAGCCTGGCGTTTGATCTCATCGGGGAGGCCCTTGTAGGCAAAATCCCTGACAATCTGCTGGATGAAACTGTATTTGTTGCTCTCTCCGTGGCGCTTGATGACCCTGCGCTTGATGAGCTGCTCAAGAAAATCGGAGGAATCCTCATTGATGAGTTGATTCAGGAGCTCTTTGGAGAAAGAGCGACCAAAAACTGCCGCCAGGCGAAGCACCCTTCTCAGGTTATGATCCAGCGAATCGAGGCGAGAGGTGATTATCCCTTCCAGGGTAGGGGAGGACATACCCAGATCGGGCTGCTCCGGTCCTGAACGGGTCAGGATCAATTTTCCACCATACTCGTCCTGGGCCTGACAAAAGCCCAGATCAATAGTGGAGTTGATAAGCTCCTTCAGGAAGAAGGGGTTTCCTTCCCCCCGCTTGACGATCTCGTTGATCATGTTCTGGGCAGACTCGGCGTTGAGGAAGTGACCTTCCACAAATTTTCGTGCCATGGAGCTGTCCATGTTGCCCATGACCAGGGGAGGTTTGACAAAGAAACCACTGGGGAAATTCTCTTCATCGCGCCCGGAGAAGAGAAAGAAGACGCGACCCTTGAGCTTTTCGTTGGTGACAAAATAATGGAGGATAAGCTTGGATTGCTCATCGGACCACTGCACATCTTCAAAAACCGCAATAACCGGTTTGTTTTTCGCCATGTCCCGCAGGGTGATTTCCAGCGCGCGGCCAACCATCTGGCCGATATTTGCTCCCTTTGTGGAATCGGATTCAGCGTCCAGGAGGGGTTTCAGTGCGTCGATGACCTTCTGGTGGGCGACGGGGTCTTCGATGACTCCCTTCAGGTATTTGGACAGATTCTCGGTGATGTTTGTTTCGGCCTGGCCAAATTGTCCCCTCAGCATGTCTTTGATAAAATTGATGATCATGGAGAAAGGGATGGCTGAATGGTAGGGACGGGCCTCGGCCCTGATGATCTGCGCCTTGTCATCCAGCTCATCGATGAAGGATTGAAAGAGGCTGGACTTCCCGACACCCATCTCACCCAGAACCACCAGGTGTTCCATGCGTTCCCGCTCAAGCGCCCTGAAATAGGTGCGCCGCAGCCGGTCCATCTCAAAGTCGACCCCCACCATATTGACGGCGGTCCTCGACTTGATGCGGTCTACTTTATCCTTGCGCCCGACGAGGCGATATTTTTTTATGTCGAAATCCGCCGGCATCTCTTCGAGATCCCAATTGTATTTTGCCGCGGCATAGATCTGGGAGGAGACAATGATCTCGTTCTTGTCGCCCTGAGACAGGAATATGGTGTCCTGGAGGCTTGAGTTCGAGACGGTCCACTTCACGTTCCCCGCTTCGTGGATCAGTTCCACATTGGTGCGGAAGACGCCAATCCCCAGGTAGAGCCCCCTGACCTCCTCGGCATAGGTGGCAAAGTCACGGTTGATGCGGAACGCATCCATGAGGAGCTCGGTCTCATCGTATTCGCCCGTGTAGGGAATGCCCCGGACCACCAGGAGCTGTTGGTCGGAGATCGTCTTGTAACGGTAGCGGTTTTGCCGATCTTTGGCCAGAATGTTCTGGACCATGGACATGAAATTATCGAGCTCGAATTGCAGCTTCTCCTTGCCGGCATGCTCTTCCGCCTGGGTGGTGCCCCTCACATTGATAACCATGGAGACCAGGTTTTTGCTCTCCTTGAACACGCTCCCACCGGAATAGGTTTCCATGGTGTAGCCAAGAGAATCATTGAGAGATTTTCCTCCGGAAGTGTTCTCTGTGTTTCCCTCGGCCGGGGTTTCAGCGGCGCGCAGGGGGAGCCGGTCCGCAGGAGAAAACAGCTCCTCAAGGAGATCATACAGGGAGGAAGAGTCGTAGATGCGGGAGAGGGCGTGGAGATAGCGGGAGAGATCGGCCTGCATATCCTTGGCCCGCTGATACCGGTGCTCCTTGTTGGGGGCCAGGGCCTTGGAGATGATCTTTTCGAGCTCCACGGCGACTTCGACTTTTAGGGAAGGTGGCTGAATATCAACATTTTTTGCTGCATCCAGGGCCTTGATTCCCTTGAAACCCGCGTAGGGATTTTCCCCGGTAACCATCTGGTAGAGGATGAGGCCTACGGCAAAAATATCGGACCGGGCGTCCACTTCTTCCGTGTGTGCCTGCTCCGGGGACATGTAGTGGAACTTGCCCCTGAGGACGCCCTTTTCTTCTTCCTTGTCCAGTGCCTTGGCGATACCGAAGTCGGTGACCTTGATCCCGCCCTCGAAGGAGAGGAGGATGTTCTGGGGGCTGACGTCCCGGTGGACCAGGTGGAGAGGTTTTCCATCGGAACCCACCAGGCGGTGGGCGTAGTCCAGACCCTTGAGAACTTCAGAGGTGATATAGGCGGCAATCCCGTGGGGGAGGGGTTTCCCCACCTCTGTGGATCGTTTGATCAATTTCATGAGGTCCACGCCATTGACGTATTCCATGATCATGTACAAGTGGCTGGAATCGGAAGTCTGGCCATACTCGAAGACCTGGACCGCGTTGGGATGGTTGAGCTCAATGGAGAGTTTTGCTTCGTATCGGAAGGTGTCTTTAAAGTGGGAGTTTTTGGAGAGAGGGGCCAGAATTTTCTTGAGCGCAACGGTTTTTTTCAGGCCGTTGTAATCTGCTTCGGCAAGATACACCTCTGCCATACCACCCTGCCCGATTTTTCTGATGAGTTTAAATCTGTCTATTTTTTCCAAATCAACGCTCCGAGGAGCCCCTTGCCAGGGCAATGACGTTACTACGGGCAGTTACTCGAAATATTTACGATGTTTCTTCTCGCATGCCAGAGGGCGGTTATTCCATCGAAAAAGATCTGTCCCGAGGGTTTTCATTTGTGGCCAAATAGAATATTTTACCCAGAAAACCTGCTTTGGGAGTCTCCCAATATAGAAAACCAAGAGATTTTGTTCAAGGACTTGGTTGGGTTCCCCTTCGCTTTTTATGGACCCGGGAGAAATATCACCGTGATCCGGAATGGGAAAATGGATGATATAAAAGAGTTAAAGCCTCTGAATTTCTTCCTCCTGTTACGGAAAGATTCTCTGTGATCTCGAACACACATCGTGCTAGTATCACCCTGAAGATCGGTGTATGACCGTTCAATGGAGAGTTTAATACCTATGAAATTGCTTCCTGTTTTTCTTTTTTCAGTAATATCTTCTTTGGTTTTTCTCGTTGCCGGGTGTGAAAAAACCTGCGAGAAAGCATACGCTAAAACCGTCGAATGTGTTGACAAGGAGGGAGTAAAGAAGTCCGTCGCCAACCGAAAGGATTTGATTATCCGGCTGTGCTCCCCCTACGAAGAGGAAGTGAAGGAGTGCATTAAAGAAACGGACTGTGTCAAGTTTTCCAACTGTATGACCAAGGCAACCACTCCCCTCCGTGCCACGAAGCAGCGCTCGAAAAACGCCGACGCGCCAGAAGCGCCCAAGGAGAAAAGCAAGGAGAAAACCGCCCCCAAGAAGTCTCTTTTGCCCATGACAGGGGCGGATTTTTCCACAAAATAACTTTTTTTGCGCTTTTTTCCCCCTTCCGGATCAGGTTTTTTCTTTCGCAACGTGCATGTATCAATGAGTTTCTGGTGATTTCCCCCAAAAAAATAAAAGAGGGAAAAAATTATGGATTTGAATAGTTGCCGATCTCATATTATCCTATATTGAATGGAAAAGAAGGAAGTACATTACTTTACTTTATACTGAACTCCTCTGAAACGGTGATCCCATGACGATTCGCAGCATTATCTTCCTGATTATGGTCAGTGCAACCCTGTTTACGTTCTCCTGTGCGGGGGGCTCCAACGAAAAAATTGAAATCTGCAATAACGGTATCGACGACGACAAGGATGGGCTCAAAGACTGTGCAGACGAAGACTGCTTCGGTGATCCAGCCTGTCCCAACAATAATAATACCAATAACACCAATAATGTTAACAATACCAATAATGTCACTACCGAGACCGACTGTTCAAACAGCATCGACGATGACGGCGATGGTGATGTGGACTGCGACGACGCAGACTGTTTTAATGATGTGGCCTGTGGCGAGGACTGCACCAACAACATCGACGACGATGGCGACGGTGACGTGGACTGCGACGATTCTGACTGTGCCGAACATGCTGCCTGTAATCCTGTTGAGGATTGCACCAACGGTATCGACGACGACGGCGACGGCGACGTGGACTGCGACGATGCTGACTGCGCAGCCCATGTGAACTGCGCCGTGGAAGACTGCACCAACGGAACCGACGATGACGGCGACGGGGATATTGATTGTGCCGACAGCGATTGTCTGGGGTCTGAAGGTCCCGGTGGGATCACCTGCCAGGCAACGGAGACCTCCTGTAATGACAACGGCGACAACGATGGCGACGGGCTTGCGGACTGTCAGGACACGGACTGTGCCTCCGCCGCCAATTGTCAGGGTCCTGTAGAGAACTGCACCAACGGGATCGATGATGACAGTGACGGCTTCGCCGACTGTGCCGATCTCGATTGCGCCGGTCAGATGGGTCCCTCGGGATTCACCTGCGAGGGGACCGAGTCCACCTGTAACGATGGCAACGACAACGACGGGGACGGCCTTGTTGATTGCGCCGATCCCAGCTGCAACAATCGTGCGGGCCCCGGCGGGATTACCTGTCAGGCGACGGAGACCAACTGCACCGACGGTGGTGACAACGATGGGGACGGCCTTGTTGACTGTAATGACGGCGACTGCAGCGCTGCCCCCGCATGTCTCGCTGAGGTCTGCAACAACGGAATCGACGACGACGGCGACGGAGACATCGACTGCGCCGACTCACAGTGTGTGGGGAACCTCGGCCCCGGGGGTATCGCCTGCCAGGCATCGGAGACGACCTGCAACGACGGTGGCGACAATGACGGCGATGGTCTTGTGGATTGTGCCGATCCCAACTGCAACACCCGGCCAGGTCCCGGTGGGATCACCTGTCAGACCACGGAGACCAACTGCACCGATGGCGGTGACAACGACGGCGACGGTCTTACGGACTGTTTCGACCCGAACTGCGCCGGTAATGCTGCCTGTACGGGAACCTGCGACGAGACCACGGTCTTCTGGGACAGCCCTGTCAGTTGCCCCGTGTCCCAGACCTGCGGACTCAACGCATCGGATCCCCCCGGCGCCGAGTGTCTCCCCAGCGGTGACTTCGGTGGAAACTTCTACGACAACTGTACGCTCTCCAACACCTGCCCCTTCGGCTCAGCGTGTGTGGGTACAGCGGGTGCATATTTCTGCAAGCCCCTTTGTGATCAGGACACCAACGACACCTGCCCCCTCCCCAACTCCATGTGTGTGGGTCCCGCGCTCACCGGGACCACATGGGAACTTTGTGAACAGGCCGATATGTGCGATGCCGTGAACCAGGACTGCCCCAACTCCGGAGATGGCTGCTATATAGTAGATGATCTTACTTTCTGCTACTCCGCCGGGACGCTTCCCACGGGCTCCGCCTGCGGCTTCATCAATGACTGCGCACCCGGCAATGTCTGTGCAGGTGCCCCCATCTGTTACGAATTGTGCAAGTGGGCTGTTACGCCCGACTCCTGCACTGCCGGCAGTTGTACCAATGCTCTCGGAGATCCGGTCTACGGTGTTTGCATATAGCCCGCTCCTTTCTAAAGAGACCATATTTGTCCAATAATCTGTTTTCAGGGGATTTCCCCGAAAAGATGAAAGATTGAGTATTACTGGAGAATTCAATGACCAAAAGAATCCTGCTACCCCTGTTATTACTGTTGTTTGCTTTTTCCTGTGACGACGACTCCTCCTCGGGGGAGCCGCCCCATATTATACAGGGAGCCGGTGCTCATCAGGCCTACGTGGGGATGGAGTTCTCCGTTCAGATCGTGGCCACGGACGCCGACACGACCAACCTCACCTTCACCTTCGACGCCCCGGATATCCTCAACCAGGAGGGGCGCGCACACCCTCCCCAGATCGTCATGGCAGGCCCCCAGGCGGCCTACTTTCTTTTTACACCCATCGCCTCCGACGTGGGGATGCACAACGTTGATATTATTGTCTCCGATGGCTCCTCCACCGACAGGATTGTGCTCAATATCGATGTGAAATCCTCCACGGGCACCAACCCCTTCCCCGTCTTTATCGAGCCCCTGGGGAGCGGCACCACCCTTGACCTGTCCAAAGATGTCTGTATCGATGTGGAGATTCTGGTGGAGGACAACGACTCCTCTTCGGTGGATATCTACATGGAAGACCCTATCCACGACGGGTACTCCCTGAATCAGGACTCTCCCCAGGACTTTGAGGCCATCTTCTCCTGGTGTCCCACGGCGAAACAGATCAGCGAGACGGACCGTTACACCCTCAATATTGCTGCCGATGATCGTGACGGGCACATCACCCGCAAGCGGTATGTTATTATTCTGCGAAGAGACCTGGAGGAAAACTGCCCCGGAGAAGCGCCCGTTATTATCCACACCGCCCCCGCCGACCGGGAGACCCTTGATACCATCCTCCTTACCTTCACGGTGACCGATGATATGGGCATCAATTCTCCTCCCATCGTTTACTACACAACGACCCAGCCTTCCAGCACGACGAATCCAGATCCTGCTGAATTTGTAGCGGTTACTGCGAATCAAACCGGAGGCGATTCCCTCTCGGGGACCTACTCTGTCCCAATCCCCAACCCCGTCCTCTCGCTGGCGGCGGGTCAATCTGCCACGGTGTGGTATTTCATCGAAGCGGAAGACAATGATGACGAGTCGGGCCCCTGCGATCATCGCACCCAGCTCCCCGATGGTTCCCTGTTCAGTTTCGATATCACCCACCCCTCGGGAACCATTGTGGGGTCTCCACCCTGTACGGCGTGCCAGTCCGATCTCCAGTGCGGTGGTGAAAACGATCTCTGCGTCTTCCTTATGAGCGGCAGCGCTTACTGCCTCGAGGACTGCCAACTGGATCCCGACTCATGTCCCTCGGGAACCGCCTGTTCCCAGGATCCCATCACCGGATCCTCGGGAGTGTCAAGACGGCAGTGTATCCCCATCACCGGGACCTGCGGCAGCTCCGTGAGTTGCACCGATGACTCCTACGAAGATAACGACTCCCTCAGCCCTTCTCTCCCCCTCATGGGCAATATCAGCGAGACCGGGCTGAAGATGTGCTCTGATCCCTCCACGGGATATGCCGACGAGGACTGGTACCGACTCTCCCTGGGGACCACCACCCTCTCCCTCTTCGAGATCATGTTCCAGCACGGGCTGGGAGATCTGGATCTCGAGCTATACAACGGCAGCGGGACCATGCTCTCCAACTCCCTCTCCGTGACCAACAACGAGTCCATTATCGAGTGTCTTCCCGCCGGCGAATATTATGTAGCCGTCTACTCCTGGGATCTCAACCTCAACCAGACCTATGGCATGACCTTTGATCTGGTTGAAAATGGTTGCTGTGCCGATGATGCCCTCGAGGGCAATAACGATTACCAGAACGCCATGCCCGTCCTGGGTGGAGACTATCTGGATGATCTGACCATCTGTGAAGGGGACGAGGACTGGTTCGCCATTGATCTCAACGCCGGAGACCTCCTTTTAGTCTCACTGCTCTTTGATCAGAACACCATGGATCAGGATCTCGATGTCTACCTCTATGACGTAAACGGGACCACCAACCTGACCCCCTGCTGTGATCCCGATAACGGTCAGTCCGGGACCTCCGATGAGGAGCTGCTCTACGAGGCTGCGACTCCTGGGACCTATTATATTCAAGTAGTTGGATACGATAATTCGGTGAATGATTA
>JAHJLU010000179.1 GCA_018821745.1 Myxococcota bacterium
CGATGCCGTTGCAGACCTCGTTGGTGGCGAGCCCCATACCACCGGAGGTGATGTTGCATTCGGTGCCCGAGTGGTCGGCTTTGCAGACGTAATTACCACTTCCCTTGCATTTGCCTGGGACCGAGTCTTCACACGCGTCGCCAAGGACGGGGAAGAAGTCGTCGTCGATGTTACCGTCGCAGTCGCCGTCGTAACCGTCGCAGAGGGTCTCGTATCCGTTGACAAGGTTTGGTGAATTGGTGACGGTCTCGACCCCTGCGGGGTAGTTGCACACCCACTGGACCTTGCCGTCGAAGAGTTGGCAGGTGGTGGAGACGGTGGCGCCGCATAAGCCGCCGGTTCGACAGTAGCCGGCGACGGCGGGCACCAGGTCGGCGGCTTCATCGATCTGCATGTCGCAGTCGTTATCGATTCCGTCGCAGTACTCAGTCCCGGGTGTCGCCGTGGGTTCACAGGCATACTCACACCCGTTGCCGGCGGCTCCCAGATTCAGGTCACCATTGATGTCGTGGTAGCCGTATTCACAGGAGAAGACGCAACTACCACCGGAGCATCCTGTGGGATAGGCGTGGGCAGCGGGGTTGGTGAGGCATGAATTTCCACAGCCGCCGCAGTTGTTGATGTCGGTGTTGGTGTCGAAACCGTTATCCAGATTCGTGTCGCAGTCGTTGTCGATGCCGTCACACTGCTCGGTCACGGGGGTGGTCTCTCCGACGCACACCAGATTCCAGGTGCCGCCCTGACAATACTGGACGCCGCCTGAACAGGTGCCGACGCCTTCTGTCCCCGCGGGACCGCTGTAACAGTTGCGGGAGAGTGGTTGTCCGTTGGTGGCATCGTCGGTGATGCCGTTGCAGTCGTTGTCGATGCCGTCGCAGATTTCTACGCCACCGTTGGAGGGGATGCATTCGGTCTCACAGCCGTCAGACATGAAGCCATTGGCATCAATCCAACCCACGGCACAATGTTCCATGACACAGAGGCCATCGGAACAGCCACCGGTGGCATTTGCATACAGATTTGTGCAGTCAACGCCACAGTAACCGCAGTTCTCGGGATCATCCTGAAAATGGCCCTCACCGCCATCTTCCACGGGGATCCAGTACTCATCGGCGATCCCGTTGCAGTCGTTGTCATGGCCGTCACACACCTCATCTTCACCACCAAGGGTGTCACACTGGTATTCGCAGCCATCAGAGGGATCACCGTTCAGATTGAAGAAGTAGGGCTGGCATCCCGTGAGGGCACACTGGCCGCTGACACAGGAGGCGACACCTCGATAATAGGCACAGATGTTGTTGCACACGCCGCAGTTGGCCACGTCGTCGCTGAAGTGGCCTTCGCCACCTTCCGCCACGGGGATCCAGTAATTGTCGATGATGCCGTCGCAGTCGTTATCCGCTTCGTCACACACTTCTGTCTCCGGTATGCAGTTGGTGTTGTTTGTATTATTAATGTTATTTGTATTATTTGTATTATTTGTGTTGTTGCTGTTATTGAGGTTGACTTCCCCGCCTTTTTTTACCTGATAAATCTCACGTTCACAGGCAAGGGAGCCGATCATCAGAGGAAGCAGCAGGATGACACCGTAGGAGCGAACGGCTGTGATGAGCGTACCTTTTTTTCTGAGCAGCCCCCACGCGAGGGTGGCAAAGAAGAGCAGGGCAAGGGGAGGTACATCACCGGACTGCCCGCCCGTGCTGCAGCCGAAGCCCCCGATGGTCATTTCAGCTTCAATGGTCTCATCGGTTATGTTTTCGTCACGAACCTTACATGCGCCAACATAGTCGGTTCCTTCTTTTATCACCACACACTCGGCGTAGGAGGGGCAGGTGACCTTGAGACAGGGATCCCAGATACAGGTGCCATCGGCGCACGTCTCGCCGGAATTGCAGTAAACATTGAGACAGCTGTCCGTTATACACGTGCCTTCGTCACACACCTGGTCAAAGCCTTCGCATTCCACTTCTGCACAAGGATCCGGTTCACATTCGCCGGAAGCCGTGCAGCGCTCGTCGCTTCGGCACTGGCAGATGCTCGTGCAGACAGCGAGCCATGTGCCATCCTGGGATATGCGCTCACAATTGGTGAGCTCCTCGCAGGTCTCTGTGGCGCAAGGATCTGCCACGCAGTATCCTTCGAAGCAGAACTCGCCGGAGTCACATTCGTTTCCGAAGGTGTGGCAGGAGGCATTGATGCAGATGAATTGATCCCCTACGGGATCACCGTCGCGCCAGCGATAGTTGGCCTTGCAGCGCTCCAGATCTCCACAGGGGTTGGGATCACAAGGGTCAATGCAGGCCTCTTCCATGCAAACCTGAGAGGTGTTACAGACGGTCATTCCACACTCCTGCAAGACAGGGAGGCAGATGGAGATGGTGTCGTCTTCAGGGTATTCGGTGCACTCTTCCGTGGCGGCACAGTTGAATTCCCCCTGGTCACACCGGGGACGGCACTGTCCTTCGTAGCAAATGTCGCTGACATTGGGGCAGATCGCATCGTTATCGATCTCGCCGTCGCAGTTGTCGTCGAAGCCGTTGCACTCCTCGGGACTGGGCTCGGCAGCGGAACAGCCGCCCCACATGCCGTTGGTGCAGACTTCAAATCCGTAGCAGGTGCCGTTTTCATTGCTGATCTCGCAAGTCTGCTGCAGGTCCTCGTCAATAAGGCCGTCACAGTCATCATCGATAGCGTTGCAGGTCTCGGTAGTGCCAGTCTCCCCGGTGCATGTGAGGACGCCATTCTCGCAGATGTAGACACCACAGCCACCCTGGCAGGGCTGCCCAACGGAGCTGTCGTTGTCGTCAATATCACCGTCGCAGTCGTTGTCGACTCCGTCGCAGATATCCAGAGAGGGGGTGGTGGCGTCGCAGCCAGCCCATGACCCGGTAGTGCAGCTCTCGGTCCCGAAACAGATTCCATAGGCGTTGGAGACGTTACAGCTTCGGCTGAGGGCCTCATCAATCTGTGCGTTGCAGTTATCATCGAAGTTGTTGCATGTCTCTTCTTCCGGAGCGCGGGCAGTGCATATCCATGTACCTTCGTGGCAGTAGGAGAGCCCCGAGCAGGTACCGAAACCGTTTGTATTGTCACAAGTGCCCGTGAGCCCGTCATCGACGATCCCGTTACAGTCGTTGTCAATGTTGTCGCAGGTCTCGGGTTCCGGTCCCTGCAGGGTATTGCAGACGATGGTCCCTGCCTGGCAGATAGTGTTGCCGGGCTCACAGGGGCCTATGTCGGAACCGCAGGGCTGGTTAACCCGTGGATCATCCAGGCCGTCGGGGGTGCCCGCGTCGCCGTCGTCATCGATCCCGTTGCACAGCTCCGGCGGGGGACCGCTGCAGGTGATGCCGTCGTCCACGAGGCCGTTACAGTCGTTGTCGAGGCCGTCACACACCTCGGCGCTGGGTGCGATGCCTGGTGTTGTGATGTTGCACTCTGCAGCCGTGCCATCCAGTGCGCAGATATAATTACCGGTGCCTCTGCAGACACCAAGCAATCCGTTGTCACAGGTGAAACCAAGCTCAGGGAAGTCCTCGTCGATGGAGCCGTCGCAGTTGTCGTCGATGCCGTTGCACAGCTCCGTGCGGATGGAGTCGGCGATGATTCCGGCCATGGCAGCAACCAGGTCGGCTGTGTTGTTGGCGGGGATGGCGCCACCGGTGTTTCCGGCCACGGCGATGTCGTTGCAGTTTACAAATTCATTGGGGGCTACGGCAAAGGCGATGACGTATGTTTTTACTTCATACACACAGTTGGAACCGTTGCAGGTCGCGTTGGTGGGGCACTGGGCATTGGTTGTGCAAGTGTGCTGCAGGTCGGGAACCGAGAGGAGCTGGGTGGCTACGCTGATGGGGTCGGTGTTGCAAGACTCGGCGCCGTCGGTGAGGACGATGATCGAGTAGGGGCGACAGCCGCGCAGGGGGTCGTTGCCGATGTCAGAGTTGGCCAGTTGGTTATAGAGGTCGCTGAGGGAGCCGCCGATGGGGGTTCCACCAACTGCTCTGAGTTCGGGGTTGGGTTGGTCTTCGGGGGAAAGCCCGCTGTTATAGCCGGCCTCACCGACGTCGGTCTCCTCATGATCAATCCAGGAGAGGATGGTGGAACGGGAGCCGGCGCTCACGGGTACCAGAATATCGGCACCGGTCATGGGATCGCCGGAGATGGGATCGATGCAGCCGTCGAGGATGCCCCCTGAGTAGTTGATGCACACACGGTCATGGCTGCCCGGGAGGTCATAATCGGGGTAATCCGTGTAGAGATCACAGAGCCTGCATTCATCATAGCTGCTCCAGAGACCGCCGTATCCACCACAGCCGGCAGTATTGTTGGGGATTTCGTCGTGGCACATGCAGATATAGTTATGGCCGCTGTTCTGCTGGAATCGGGCCATACCCCAGCGGACCTCGCCGTAGGAGTTCATGATCTGGGTGATGGCCTCCTTGGCGGTGTAAAGGCGGGAGACAGTCCCCGTGACGTGCGGGTGCTCGGTGGAACCGTCACCGTAGGTATTCTGGGACCCATCAATGGTCATGAGCATGGAGCCTGATGTGTCTACCAGGATGTAGATCGCCGGATCCAGCTCTTCGGCCCGTGATTCGGGGACAACGCCCACAAACCCTAATGTGACAAAAAGGCTGAGGAAGAAGGTAATTAATATCAGGTTTTTCATGGTAACTCCTTGAGGGAGGGCTCACCACTTTGCAGAAAATGGTGGTGTTTTTTTCATCAGGTTATGGGCTGACTCAATACGGTATTCTACACGGCAATTGCCAAATGGCAACCCTCTGTTGAGTTTGCAAAGGATTATGGAGATTTGTCTTCCAAAGATTCCGTAAAAACCCCATACTTCATGTGATGATTGTCCTCCGCAAAGATTCCATGCCACAAGACGCTGGTTATGAATTGGAGCGCTTCCAAGGAAGAAGGTGGTCCCATGCCGGAAACGAAAATTCTCCTGAGTGTGTTTCACCCTGATCTGGAAAAATCCAGAGGAAACGCGAAACTTTTTGAAGCAGCAAAGGGAATTCCCAATCTGTCATACAGGGATATGTACCTTGAATATGACGGCAAATATATCGACGGTGCCACGGAGGAGATCTTCCTGACGGAATATGACTGCTTTATCTTTCAATATCCCATGTACTGGTTCGGTGCCCCCACGCTCCTGTCCGAATGGCTGGAACGTGCTCTCGCCAGAGGTTTTGCCTGGCCTCCGGGCGAAGGGGATGCCCTCCGGGGGAAAAAATGGATGACTGTTGTCACTACCGCTGCACCCGCCGATGAATACACGGATGCGCCAGGCTCTGCATCCATGAAGACCCTGCTCAAACCCTTGGAATTGACCGCTGGCTACTGTCAGATGGAGTGGCTGGAACCCTTTGTGGTTCACGATGTGCGTGCAATTGACGAGGGTGGTCTCACCGACGAGGCACTGGAGCAGGTAGCGATTCGGTTCAGGTCCGTTTTAGAGGGTCTGTGAGCCATAATTAATTCTGGATGGAAACAACATGAGTAATGATGGATTTGGTTTGAATACAGATCACGGGTCATCCACACACAGTGAGCACTATGGCCATCTTCGGTTCGGGGTGGAGCTCGTGCATCTGGCGGTTGTCTTTCAGCGCGTGCTGGAGACCGGTGACAGAGATCTCCTGCTTCGCTTCTGGGATGCCTATGACGGGCCCATCCGCAGGGGTGGAGAAATTCTCTTCGTTACAAGGGCCCGTCCGGGGGAAACGCTGTGGCTCAAGGGGGATTTCACGGGGAGTGAGTTGGACCTGGAAATGAAGGTCACACCCATGGACAAGACCTTCCTTTATGCCATCGTGCAGGTTGACCACAACGATCCATTCTATTATTGGTTTTTCAGTGACTCCCCCTACGCGGATCCCCACACCCGCTGGATGAGCTTCGAAAGAGGTCCTCTGGTTTCCGTGGTGTTCGGGGAGGGGAAGGGGCGAATCACCTCAATGGTAGTGCCCTCACCCGGACTGGGGAACCCCGAGCGGAATATTTATTTGTATTTACCTGCTGTTTGTTTTGACCCCGGGGCCCGTGTGCCTGCTGTTTATATGCAGGATGGAGACAACCTCTTTCGTGGCAGCCCCACTGCGCCCTTCGGGACATGGAATCTCAGGGAGAGGCTGGACGAAGCAATTGAGGAGGGCCTCGTCGCGCCTCTGGCCATCATCGGTATTACCACCAGGAACCGCAGCGACGAATATCTCCACGCGAATAATCTCTGGGGCGACAACCAGGTGGGGCGCCTCTCTGAGTACACCGAATATGTAATACAGACCCTCATCCCGTTGATGGAAGAGGGATTTCCACTGGCTCACGGGTGTGAGAACAGGGCTGTGGCCGGTTCTTCCTTCGGTGGAACGTCAGCCTTTCTAATGGCCTGGCGCAACCCCCATGTTTTCTCAAAGGTAGCGGCCTTCTCTCCCTCCACTGCAACTGGCCGGGCTTATCAGGGCAGTGTGGACCGTTCTCTTTTGGCCATGATAAGCCACACGGACCCTCTGCCCGAACTGAGAATCTACCTGGACAGCGGGGATTCAGATCATGACGGCGCCAGGACCTATGCCTCCGATTGCAGGGCCTTTACCGATCACCTGAGAAACTGGCTCATCCTCCATGGCTGGGATGGTCGCCCCGAGTACAACGCCGGTGATCGAAGGACCCCCGTGGATTATCCCCCCGAAACCTCTACCCAGGCGGTTCCCACCCTTTACTGGTCAAAAACTACTCCCGCAGGATATCATGATTATCAGGACTACCTGCAGATCTATAAAAACCTCCTGCACATTGTGGGGAAAAACCACAAGCACAACGAAGATGCATGGTCCCAAAGAGCCACCACTGCCTTTGCCTTCCTCTTTCCCGCCCATAACAATATCGCTTAAATAAAACAATTGACGATAGAAGGTGTTCCAGTCATTTTATTCATCGGCCCAAATTGCCTGGATGGGTATCAGAATCCAGGTAACATGGGCCAGGAGTTGAATATGTCACAATCTTTCGGTACTCTCATCAAGAACCTGACCATTCGAACGGTGAAGAGTGGATTTCGGGGTGCGGTGCTCTTTTTTGTCGTTGGATTGATCCTCAATGGTCTGCTCCTGGCATGGTCTTTTTCTGCCCTTCGATTTCATCCGGTGGGAGGAAAGGTTTTTTTTTCCTCCCTTGGTATCCTTTCAGTGGTGCTTATTTTCCCACTGATTTTTATGCTCCTTGGAAAAAAACGGGGAATGGAACAGGGGATGAATGCAGCCATTTCTGAAAACAAGGAGCTGTTCCTTGCTCTGCTTTTTCACTATTTTCTAAAAAAGTGGCCGGATTGCACCGTGGGCCTTGCCAAGTTGGGAAAATGGGCAGAATCTGTGGGAAATAAAACTGCTGCCCTGAAGGAGTTCCTGGTTGAGCAGCCGGTCCTGTTGCGCAAATGCGTGGCCCCAATATTGGTAAGGAGCGACTTCATCATGGGTCTGGAGAAGTCCCGCAGTGTGATCTCCTCCGCCTCTTCCCAGCCGGGAACCATAGATGAGACGGTTCAGTTTCTTGCCCAGCAGACAGGCCGTAATATTACAATGAAATTCAGTGCCCCTTCTGTGTTCGCGCCCATGTTACTGGTCGGGATAAACCTGGCTTTAGTTCTTGTACTCACCGCTGTGTAACAACTTCCAGGATTGAAAGAGTCAGGGGAAAAGAGAACTGTTAAAAAAGCAACTGGTCGGTTCCTCTATTTTCAGGAGCGATTATTTCGTTTGTATTTCACATATTTCCCGGTCTTTTGTTCTGTTTTATTTTCCAGACCTTTACAAAGTAAAATTATCGGATATAACAATATGAACAGTGCTTTTTTCCCGCGAGGTGATCATGGACAAGGAACGCAGAAAATTCTTTAAAAATGTTGGTGGCTTGACCCTGCTGGGCGTTGGGCTGATAATGGCACCCAAAACTGCCGCAGCCAAACCAACAGAAGAGTCTTCACCGGAATCTCCCCAAAAGCCAGCCACAGAATCGACCCCCAAAGCCGCCTGTGATGGTTGTGGTGCCACCTGTGTGGGGAGCTGTCGGGTTACCTGCACGGGGAGCTGCTCCGCCGGCTGTGCCAGCAGCTGCCAGGGTTCATGCCGGGGTGCCTGCATGGGCACTCAATCCCATGGGAAGCGGGAGCATTCCGGTTCCGCGTCACAGGAAGCATCCTGAGAAAATTTCTTTAAACGAGCTCCTCGTCCTCTCGTAAACCCGGGAAAATTGCATGAGCCTCAACATCCGGTATGAAAACCGCCCGCTGCCCTATGCCCAGGGTCTCTCTTCCAGTATCACCTTCATTCTCACCGATGACTGCCAGCTGCGGTGCCGGTACTGCTATCTCCATCATAAGTCCCGCTCCCATATCATGCCTTTCCATGTGGCGCGCACAACCGTGGATTACGTGCTCTCCCACCGGGATCTGTGGCCCTCCCCTGCGGTAATTTTTGATTTTATGGGAGGCGAGCCGTTCCTGGAAATATCCCTCATGGATCGAATCTGTGATTATATTAAGAAATCCATGTATGTGGCCGATCATCCCTGGTTCGATGACTATCTCATCAGTTGTTCCACCAACGGGCTCCTGTACAAGAGTGACAGGGTGCAGCGGTTTATTGCGAAAAATCATGAACATCTCGATATCAGCATCTCCCTGGACGGGACCCGGGAGAAGCACGACTGCAATCGTGTTTTCCCCGATGGGAGCGGTTCCTATGACCGGGTCCGTGAGAATTTCTCGCTCTATCTGGAGCAGTTCCCCCGGGGGACTACCAAGGCGACCATCTCCAGCGCCGATATTCCTCATGTCGCCCGGAGTGTGCTCCATCTATTCTCTCTGGGAGTAGGCTTTGTGGATATCAATGTGGTATTTGAAGATGTGTGGAGACCCGGTGACAGTGAGGCCTTTGAGGCGCAGCTCCTGCTCCTGGCTGACACCATGATCAGTCAGAGGCTCTACGAGCAACACTCCTGCTCCTTTTTCTCCGCCGACCTGGGGAGACCCATGGACCCTGTCTATGAAAACACCAACTGGTGCGGTACGGGGCGCATGCTGGCGGTGGACCAGGATGGGGTGTTCTATCCATGCAACCGTTTCACCCAAAACGCCCTGACCTGCGGAAAACCTCGCGCTATCGGTGATATCCGCGGGGGAATCGACGAAAATAAACGGCGGCCTTTTCTGCTCCTTAACCGCCGCTTCCAGAGCCCCTCCGAGTGCATGGAATGCTCTGTCGCCTCCGGGTGCGCCTGGTGTCCCGGTCAGGACTATGACGCCTCTTCGGGTGAGACCATCTGGAATCGCACGACATTTCACTGTGAAATGCACAAGGCCACTGTCCGGGCAAACCGCTATTACTGGAGCCGCCTGCGTGCGGGTGAGGACATTGGCCGTGGATAATATCACCTCCTTCAATATTATCCTGTCTGCCCCCGGTGTGTCCCACTGCAGCTACGAGCCCCTCTTCGGGGCCACCGCTCCATCCAGACTGGTTATGCCCATCCCGTTTTTTAAAGAAATACTTGATTATGCAGTAAAACGTGGCTGCCATCTGAACCTCCTGGCGGGAGAAGAGCCCCTGGATGAATATCTGACCCTCGCCAGGGAGAGCGGTGTCTCGTGCCTGCTGGTAGTTGGTCCCAGGCATGTTCTCCCGGGAGCCACGGTTGTGGCCGGTTCGAAAATCGAGGTTGAGCGAGAGCACTGGTTTCATTCCTGTCCGCCGGATCAGGAGCGAATCCCCCATCTCATCGTGCGCTTTCGTCCTTCGCAGCTTGATTCCCTGACAGAATTTTTATCACAGGCGGTCCAGTGTGCCGGGCGCATCAGTCTCTTCATGACTGATCTGTCCTCCTTCACCGGGGAAGATTTTATAAAGTACAAAGAACAGCTCCACCGCTTCTCCCTTTTAGTTGCCACCAACGCGCTGGGGGTGCCCTCCGTGGAGTGCAATATTCTCACGGATCGCCTGGTGCTGACAAATCCCAACCACTGCGATTCGGGAGTTACTCACCTGACCGTCGCGCCCTCGGGTGATATGTACCTGTGCCCCGGGTTCTTCTATGAAAATCCCGGTGACTCCCTTGGAAGGTTTCCCGAATGGGACATCATCAACTCCCATTTGCTCTCTTTGGCCTACGCGCCTTTGTGTGCGGTCTGTGACGCCTACCAGTGTCGGCGCTGTGTGCTTCTGAACCGAAAGACCACGGGGGAATACAACGTGCCTCCCCGTGAAGCGTGTGTTCTGGCGCATCTTGAGCGAAATGCTTCTGCTGAAATTGCGGCTGCAGATAGGTTTCGCGGACAATTTTCCCCTGTCATTCCCGTGGATTATCTTGATCCTTTTCAGATCACTCCCGAGGGGGGGGGAATGGGCAGCGACGAATTCATTGAGCATGTGGTGCAACTACTGGGTGCTCCTCTGGCACACCTTGACGCTTTTGAGATTCTCAAGCTGGCCTATCGTGTGGATCCCATGATCATTCACAAAATTAAAAACCTGAGAGATGATTTCCATGACTAGAGACATCGTCGCCACCGTGACCCATGAGGAAAAAGAGACCATACGACGCCTGTTTACCCGGCGGACAGGACTCATCGAGCTGGTAAAATCGCTGAAAATCAAAGATTTCGAAGATGAAGGAGGGACGGCTCTCTATGAAAAGATTGTAGCGGATATGGGTACTACTACCATTGCCTTTGACGCATGGTGGGACACCATGCAGCGCAAATATGCCTGGCCCAATGGAGTGTACAGCATCGACTTCGAGACCGCGGAAATCTACCAATCCAGACCCTGACGCATCAGGGAAACATAGCAGAACCAACTCTACAAGCAGCAGGGAGTTTTAAACTTTTCTAAGACACTCGACTGGATTGTTGCAATGGACAGGGGATCAGTTTCCCGGAGGAATATCAAGGGTAAGGCGCCGGAAGGAGAGCGGCTGACCGGCCTGGTAGGCCATGATCACCAGGTGCCTGAGGCCCTGCACCGAGAAGGAATACTCCAGTGAGAGGCGGTCGGGGACAGCCGTGGGGGAGAAGGCGGGGAGGGGCCAGGTGTCGACCCAGACAGCAATGGAATCTGCTCCGGGGGCCTCTACTGTCAGGTTAACCCGACGATAACCGGTTCCTGTGTCAATCCCGAGATCGTCCATCTGGACTGTGAGGGGAACCCCCTGGGTGGTCTGGATGGGAGGATGGGATTCGGAGGACAACGATAATGCCAAAAGGGCTTCCCGAACCAGCTCCGCCAGTTGTGCCTCGGTGGTGGTGTTGTAAGGAAGGGATACCGCCACCAGATAGCGCTCTCCCGTGGTGTCGTCCACGATAAGGCCATGATCCAGGCGATCATCACCGGCGACAAGGCCAGTCTTGTTATAGACGGTGATGTTGGCTCCAAGGGCCATTTGGGCGCCGCTCTCCATGGTTGAGGGGGCATCATGGAGGGCCGACAGGAGTCGCGTTATGTCGGAGGGAGTGACAGAAAAATGCTCTTCCGCTGGGAGCTCAGCATGGAGGGTCACCCGGCGCATCACATCGAGAAGTTCAAAGAGGGTGATGCAGTTGGCTTCATTGTCACAGGCCACATAGGTTGATGTGCCCTGCCGCTGGGGGATGACGCCCGACAGTGCCCCCTCGCTATAGGTGATCTCCGGGGAGAGTCGAAGGTTTGAAGCGGGATAGGGGTGTGTGTACCGGCGCTGCAGGACCATATTGGGGTAACCCTGTTGGTCCGTGAGGTATGTCTCGTTCATGGCTTCGAACCCGGCGATCTCCATGAGCCGGTTGTAGGCGACGTTGGAGGAGATGCGAATGGCATCCCCCATGAGGGTCTCAACTGTTCCGGAGTAGGCGCCGTCGTCATCGGTAAAATTCACCTGTGCCTGTGATGTGAGGCCGTAGGTGGAGAGGGTCATGAGGGCGCCCACTGCGGCGGTGAGTTTCACCGTGGAGGCGGGCCAGTAGTTACCGGGTGAGTAGGTGAAGGCCGTGTCCCCATAGGAATACCATCGCACGGCAGGGGAATTTACTCCCTGTAAAACCTTGCCGATGAGCAGATAGGCACCCGGTGGTGGAGTGTAGGCGCTCAGTGAAAACTGAGCAGCCAGAGCGGTACGATTGGACACGGCTTCGCCCCACTCATAGGCGTTGAGTATGGCGGCCGCGTCGTCCCTCAGGGGGGTGGGATCCAGGGTTTGACCGCCGTCGGCGTCAGCGTCGGTGCTGCTGTCGGCGAGGGTATCTTCCACCACATCGAGGGCGTCACCACTGTCGGTGTTGCCATCGGGGTGGTCGCTGTCCTCAGTAGAATCGTTCAGCGTGTCGGTGACAATGTCGTCAAGTCCGCCGTCGGTGTTGTCGGACCCTCCCGCAGGGGCGCAACTGGTGAGGGTGAGCGCGAGCAAGCCGGGCAGTAAAAACGATGCGAGTCTCATGGAGGATTCCTTTTGTGGAGCAGCAGGTGGTCGGGTGAAGCACACGGCAGCACGCTCTAGCGGATATCACCACCACACTGGGGACATTTGGAGACCGTGTTCTCCGCCAGGGAGCCACAGTAGGGGCAGGGAATTTTTACGATCTCCTTGATGATGATCCGCTCCACCATCACGGGAAGGGACTGTGGGGCGGGACTCGGCGCTGGCGCGCTCACTCCGTATTCATCGTTGAGTTTATTGATATCCTGGAGGACTTTTTCCTCGGCCTTGTGCTTATCGAGTGTCGCCTTGTGGCTCTCCACGGTGACCTGGTGCCTGATCTTCCACGCATGGATGATCCCGATGACATAGGTGCTGAACCAGACCCACATCTGGGGGTCGTTCCCCTCTTCGATGAGGAAGTTGGCCAGAAAATAGAGCACGGCGAAGATGTAATATTTGTTGCGCTTGGTGATAATGGCAGCGTGGATAAAGGCGCCGCAGTTGAAGACAGGGACCAGAGCCCAGACCCAAAAGTGAG
>JAHJLU010000180.1 GCA_018821745.1 Myxococcota bacterium
ACTCTCGACGCAGATGAAGACGGTGTTCCCGACGACTGTGATGTGTGCCCGGGCGAAGACGACGATGTCGACACCGATGAAGACGGCATCCCCGATGGCTGCGACGCATGCGAAGGGTTCGATGACACAGAAGACATGGACGACGATGGCATCCCCGACGGCTGTGACCAGTGTCCCGCCACCGAGGAGTGTAACATCTGTTACGAGGCCTGCTACTACACAGAGGTCACTTGCGGTTACACCAATGCCTGCGCCGCCTCTGGTTTCAACTGCACCAACGAGGACTCCTACTGCGAGTCCGCCTGCATGCTCGACGCCAGCTGCGCCGCAATAGCGTCCATGGTTGGCGCCAACCCCGACCCCGAACTCTCTGCCTGCATCAACGCCTGTGATCCCGCAAACCAGTGCAACGTCTGTACCGCCTCCAGTTGCCAGTCAGAGTTTGCCGCCTGTTCCAATGATGCCACCTGCACCAATTTCCTGCAGTGCAGCCAGGCGTGCGCCGACAGCGCCTGCGTCGCCACCTGCGGCACTACCTATCCCACCACTCTGGGGGCCGACCTCCAGAGCTGCATGTGCACAAACTGCAACACCGAGTGCACCACCCTCTGCAACTAATCTCCCGCAGCCTTCCCCCCAATCACTTTTCCCAATAACGGTGTTTTTAATGCAGACTTGGTTTCTGGATTACTTCTTTCTAAGGAATGACGGGGAGAGAACACTGATGCGCAAGGGGTTGCCCACTTAAAGCTTAATGTTTTGGGGGAAGGGGAACAGCGCGGATACCGGGGGAGCGTCAGCCTTTGACGAGCATGGCCTTTGCGGTGAAGGCCTGGAGGCGGCCCAGGGCTTTGGCCAGGTGCAGGGTGCTGAAAAACAGGATAATTCCCACCAGGGGGAGGAGATAGTAGACCCAGGGCTCCACCACATAGCCCAGGTGGTGGATCTGGATCACCTCGTGGTGGAGGATGGAGTAGACGAAGGGGGCCGCCACCAGGGCCGCCGAGGTGGACATGAAGGTGACCATGAGGGAGAAGTAGATAACCCCCAGGGGGAGCATGAGCACGAAAAAGCCCATGGCGCTCCAGGTGTAGCGGTCGCTGATCCACCCCTTGAACTGTTCCCACCAGCCCTTTTTTGTGCCGTCGATGATGGGGTGGCGGGGCATGCGGGAGCCCAGGAGCCACTCCACGAGGCGCCCCTCGAAGAGGGCGATACCCCGGACCGACAAAAGGAACACGCCTAAAAAGGGCAGCCCGATGACCAGCACCATGAGCCCCAGGGAGAGGCTGGCCCCCGTGACCACCCAGGTGAAGTAGAAGATCCCCGTGCCAAGGGAGATGAGCAGATACAGCAAGGCTCCCCATGCGCGCTTGTCAGCTATGACGCCGAAGAATCGCCCCAGGAGTGACCTCGATGGTGCGGGGGCCGCGGTTATGGGTGTGGCGCTCTTGCCGTAGGCACTGGCGATCTCCTCGGGTGACCCGTACCGGGCAATGGCCTCCCGGGCCAGGACGATGGGATCCGACTGTGGGGACTTCTTGAGAAGCTCATCCAGGGCTCCCGTGAGATGTTCCGTGGCGTCGAAGACGGCGTCCTGAACCAGGACGGGGTCGGCGCCTTTCATGGTATCGCGCAGAGATTGAATATAAGTATCAATGGGATGCATTGTCCCCTCCCGAGAGCACCGAATTGACGATGCGGGTTGTCTCTTTCCATATTTTTTTCCAGGACTGCAGGGCTTTGTGCCCCGTGGGTGTGATCTCGTAGTACTTGCGGGGCGGCCCCGAGACCGATGGCTCCACCCGTGAGGTGAGAAGCTCCGAGGCTTCCATGGAGCGCAGAACGGGGTAGAGGGCCCCCTGCTTCATCATGGGCAGGTTCTCGGAGCGGGACTCCAGATTCTTGACGATCTGATAGCCGTAGAGGGGCTCCGTGCTCTGATCCATGATGGCCAGGAGAATCAGCGCCACGGTCCCGGAGTTAAGCTCCTTCTGGAACTTTTTACTGCTTTCGTCGGAGACGGTCATGGGAATTAACCTTACCTTCCATTCACTGGTAAACAACCAGTGGTGATAAATCTACACTACTGTAAAATTAACACTAGTCAACCATTTTTTTTCACGGGGTTCAGCGTGACCGAAATCTCCCTCAGGGAAAAGTGCGTGATGAAAGGGATTTGATCAGTCGAGGATGTAGAGGGGGGCTATCTCTCGGGTCTCGTGACTTTTGAGGATGTGGAAATGCTTGATGGCGTTGATTTTTGCAGGAGGGAGCGTCCCCAGGGGCATGTAGACAATTTTGATGCCCATACGTCCAGCAAGGCGCTTGAGTTGGTTCGCCGGGGGTTTGGCGGCGATATAGAGCACCAGAGGATCCGCCGTGAGCTGGAGCGCCGCGGCCAGCAGAATCTGGGATTTTCGTTCGAACCAGTTGAGCCAGGGATCCTGCCAGATGGGCCACATGCGCTGGGGTGGGTAGGTCATGAGGAACCCGCCGTATTCGCAGCGGCTGATCCCGGGACCCACCATCTGATCGCCGGGGTTGGTGGCGTAGAAGGCCATGTCAGACTCCTGGGAGTGCTCCCCGAGCCAGCTCATCTTGTAGGGGTACTTCTCTTCGGGCTCGCTGTCTTCGTCGAAGATGACCACCACGGAGCCCACCTTTCCGCTCCGGTGAAACTCCTCGGACACATAGATGCGCCCCTCGTGCCAGCGCCTCAGGGTCTCCCGCAGATCGAGGCCGTCCATGAGCGAATCGGTGAAGGGGCGGACCCGGTGGGCCATATCCCCCAGCAGCCCCGAGGCCTGTGTCTTGAGGTGGCCGCCGTAGTTTTCGATGACCACGTCCTCGGGCTGGTAGGAGCACAGGTAGTCGCCGTCCTTGACCGAGCCCCACTCCCCGGGGAAGGCCTCCCGGGGCCGCGTCTTCACCAGGTGCATCATGCGCTGGGCCCGCTGCAGGACCCGCCGCTGGAAGCGAATGACCGTGGTGGCCTTGCCCAGGTCCTCAAGGGAGAGCTCCAGGGTGGGCGTGGCCTTGAACTGGTCGCTCCCCTCAATGGGGTCCGTGAGGAGCTCATGGAGAATCCACCCGAAGTCGTGATCCACCATGGAGCGGGAGCCCACAACGATCTCCAGGACACGGGGGGCCAGCAGCCCAGACACCAGGGCCAGATTTCTGCAGTAGACAAGGGTCTGCTTGAGCGACTGCAGGGAGACGGTCGTCTTCATCTCCTTGCTGTACCGCCGGGCACTCTCCGCCAGCAGCTCGGCCAGCAGCTCGTACCTGCCGGGAGCCGGTGTGTCGGTGTTTCGCCACTTCTCGTACTGCAGGCGGAACCAGGCACCCTCCATGGCGATGACACGGGCGGAGTCTCGCTCCACCTGGAACAGCTCAACCCCCTGCCGTTTGACGCGGCCAAAGGGGCGGACCAGCTCCGTGTCGAGCAGGTTCAGTATATGGGGGACATGGTGCAGCCCCACCACTCCTACCACCAGGGCGTTCTCCTGCCGCATCTCCCACAGGTGGAAGGCCATGGTCTCCTCACGGAGATGATCCGCCATGAGGTGGACTCCCTGGTCCGCGGCCGGCTCTTCTTCGGGGGGCTGCGCGGGTTCGCCCATGGCCAGGGAGGCCCTCAGCAGCTCGCGCACCATGTGGTCGTATCCCAGCTGGGCGAGGGTAAAGGAGTCGGGCCATCGCTCAGAGACCAGCGGATAATCTTCCAGGTCCTTGTCGATGAAGGAGACGGGGATGTTCATCTCGGTGGCAGTGCGCACCGCCTCCCACAGGGGATCCGTGGACTCGATGACCACATGGAAGGGCGTCTCGCGGGAGGTCTGATAACGCAGGACCGCCAGACCCGGGAGCAGGGCGCAAGCCTTTTTCAGCCAGGGGTTGAGGGTCTCGGGCAGCTCGATCCCCACGGCCACGGGTCTGATCTCCCGAAGCTTTGTGTGGATTGCGCTGGCCCACTCCATCCCCTCGTGGAGGATGGGGAGCAAGACCACTCCCCTGTGCTCAATGTGGGGGGCGTCACCCCGAAGATACCGGTCAAGGGCAGGGTGGAGATGGTTCATTTTCCGTAAACGTCACCAACAAGACCCATGATTTTTTTGACTTTTCTTATTTTCTTGATGGCCGTGGCGCGGGCTCTGCGGGAACCCTCTTCCAGCACCTGGGTAATGAAGGCGCGATCCTGGGTCAGGGCCTCGCGTTTCTCGCGCATGGGGCCGAAATATTCCAGCAGCGCCCGGTGCAGCTCCATCTTGGCGTGACCGTAGCCGTAATTTCCGGCCCGGTAGTTTGCCTCCATGGCGGCGACCTGGGTCTTGTCGGCGAAGAGCTTGTAGAGGGCCACCACATTGCACTTGTCCGGATCCTTGGGGGCTTCCAGGGAGGTGGCGTCGGTGACGATGGACATGATCTGTTTCTTCAACTGCTTGGCGGGGGCGAACATTTCAATGGTGTTGCCGTAGCTTTTGGACATCTTCTGCCCGTCGGTGCCGGGGACCACCGCCACACTCTCCAGAATCAGGGGGTCCGGGAGGGTGAAGACCTCCTCGCCATACTCCTGATTGAACTTCATGGCGATATCCCGGGTGATCTCCAGGTGCTGCTTCTGGTCTTTCCCCACGGGGACCACATTGGAGTCATACAGGAGAATATCCGAGGCCATGAGCAAGGGATAGGTGAAGAGGCCGTGGTTGGGCTGCAACCCCTTGGCGATCTGGTCCTTATAGGAGTGGGCACGTTGCAAAAGCCCCATGGGAGTGATGTTGGAGAGCAGAAAGGTGAGCTCCGCCACTTCCGGGACCATGGACTGCAGGAAAATGGTGGATCGCTCGGGATCGAGGCCCAGGGCCAGGTAGTCCGCCACGATGTCCCACGTTGTCTTGGTGAGCAGTGCGGGATCCATGTGGGTGTTGAGGGTGTGGTAGTCAGCTATGAAATAATAGCACTCATACTTCTCCTGCAGCTCAACGAACTGCCGAATGGCGCCGAAATAATTGCCGATGTGCAGGCCACCCGTAGGTTTCACTCCAGAAAGGGAACGCATAAAATCCTCCTCGGCCTGTGTCTGCAGGCGATATCACCAAGAATCCACAACCACTCGCCATAATTTCCCAAAACTCTCCGAGGGCTGTTTCTGGACTCTTGGGGTTTACTGTTTTATGTGCTATAGAAAAAAAAGCAAGCTGACCCAAACCAAAGAGGTGTGTCATGAAGATTTTTCAGAGCAGAGTATTGCTGATCTGTGCGGTGGTATTCTTCTTCGCCGTCTCCTGTGACGACGACGATGACTCCAACAACGAGAACAACGTCAATAATGTCAATAACGTCAATAATGTTAACAATGTTAATAATCTGAACAATGTTAACAATGTCAACAACACCAACGTCTGGCGTCCCACAGCGGGGACCACCTGGCAGTGGCAGCTCTCGGACTACCCCGTCAACACCACCTTCGATATGGAGATGTACGACATCGACCTCTTCGACGTCAGCGACAATACCATCGAGACGCTCAAAGCCGAGGGCATAATTGTGATCTGCTACTTCAGCGCCGGCTCCTTCGAAGACTGGCGTGACGACGCCAACCTCTGGGATGCTGCGGACTATGGCAACCCCCTCGATGGCTGGGAGGGCGAGTACTGGGTCGACACCCGCAGCGCCAACGTGCGCGAGATCATGCAGAGCCGCCTGGACTACGCCGTGGAGCGCGGCTGTGACGGCGTGGAGCCCGACAATGTGGACGGCTATCTCAACGATCCCGGGTTCCCCCTCACCTACGAGACCCAGCTCGACTTCAACCTGTTCCTCAGCCAGGAGGCCCACGCCCGTGGCCTCAGTGTGGGGCTGAAAAACGACGGAGATCAGATCCCCGATCTCATCTCCCACTTCGACTGGTCCCTCAACGAAGAGTGTGTGGCCTACGACGAGTGTGATATCTACCGCGACTTTATAGACGCCGACAAGCCCGTCTTCCATGTGGAATATATCGACGCCTACTCGGAAGCCAGCGGGGTCGCGAACACGGTCTGCAACGACGCCCAGCGCTCGGGATTTTCCACCCTCATCAAGATCTGGGATCTGGACGAGTGGTATTACGATTGCGCCTTCATGGGTCTTTGACCCCTCCCCCGCACACGAGACCGGGTCAGCCCGGGAATCCCCGACCGGTTTCGCTCCTTCCTCTTCACTGATATATTGACAAAAGGCGGTAATATCCCTAATTTCCCTCTCCAAAGGAGCCCATATGGACCCTAAGCATATTAGAAATTTTAGTATCATCGCCCACATCGACCACGGTAAATCCACCCTGGCCGACCGCATTCTTGAGCTTACCGGAGTGGTTGAGGAGCGGGATCGACGGGCCCAGTATCTCGATAAAATGGACCTGGAGCGGGAGCGCGGCATCACCATCAAGGCGCAATCCGTGCGCATCCCCTACACATATAAAGGTGAAGAGTATATCCTCAACCTCATCGACACCCCGGGCCACGTGGACTTCAACTACGAGGTCTCCAAAAGCCTGGCCGCCTGCGAGGGTGCTGTTCTCATTGTGGACGCCACCCAGGGGGTGGAAGCCCAGACCCTGGCCAACGTCTACCTGGCCATTGACCAGAACCTGGAGATCATTCCCGTCCTCAACAAGATCGATCTCCCCTCCTCGGATCCCGAGCGGGTCATGGAAGAGATCGAGGAGATCATTGGCATCGAGGCCCACGACGCCCCCCTCATCAGCGCCAAGGAAGGGATCGGCATCGCCGCGGTCCTGGACATGATCGTCGAGCGGGTGCCTCCGCCCGAGGACCTTCGGGACGAGCCCCTCAGGGCCCTGGTCTTTGACTCCTGGTACGACACCTACGTGGGCGCCATCGCGCTGGTCCGTGTGGGCGCCGGGAGAATCCGAAAGGGGGACCGAATCCACTTTATGGCCAAGGGGAAAGCCTTTGAAGTCTCAAAGATAGGTGTCTTTGCCCCCGAGGCAATGGAAGTTGCCGAGCTCTCCTCCGGGGAGGTGGGTTTTGTGGTCGCCTCCATGAAGGATATAGCTGACATCGCCGTGGGTGACACCATGACCCACCAGGACCGGCCCACCACCAAGCCCTACGCCGGGTTCCGCGAAGCGCAGCCCATGGTCTTTTCAGGGCTATATCCCGTTGAGAATGCCGACTATGAGGCACTCAAAGACGCACTGGAGAAGCTCAAGCTCAACGACTCCTCCTTTGGGTTCGAGCCCGAGACCTCCCTGGCTCTTGGCTACGGCTTCCGCTGCGGCTACCTGGGACTCCTGCACATGGAGATTATCCAGGAGCGCCTGGAGCGTGAATACGACCTGGACATGATCACCACGGCCCCCACGGTTACATACAAAATTGTAATGAAAACCGGGGAGGTAATCTGGATCGACAACCCCGCAAAGCTCCCCCCCATCATGGGCATAGCGGAGATCCACGAGCCCTATATCGAGACCGACATCCACGTGCCCGAGATGTATGTGGGGGCGGTCATGAAGCTGGCTCTCGAGCGGCGCGGATCCCAGGTGGATATGCAGTACCACGGCCACAACCGTGTCATCATCACCTATATGCTGCCCCTGGGGGAGGTGATCT
>JAHJLU010000181.1 GCA_018821745.1 Myxococcota bacterium
ACATTGCCGTGTCGCTCTTTGAGGCGGTGGTTCAGGCGAGGGAGTTTGATCTCCAGCAGGTGATCAGTGAGCTCAAGGTGCTCCGCGAAGAGGAGATGCTGGGACCAACCACCCTGAGCATCGTGAATGAAGCACTGTCCCGGGGGATACCCTTCATCCGCCTCAACACCGACAACTACGTTCAACTGGGCCACGGGGCGCATCAGAAGAGAATCCAGGGCTCCATCACCGGCGAGACATCAGCTATCGCCGTGGAGATCGCCGACGAGAAGACACGCATGAAGGAGAACCTGCGAAAATCAGGGATCCCCGTCCCCAGAGGCGATGTGGCAACGACCGAGGAGGAGGCGGTGGCCATTTTCCGAGATATCGGGGCCCCCGTCGTGGTGAAGCCCGATGTGGGAAATCATGGAAAAGGCGCCACCATCAACATTACCGATGAAGGCCAGCTCCGTGTGGCCTTCCATGCGGCCGTGGCCATGCACGAGCGGGTCATTGTGGAGGAATACATCCAGGGATTTGATTTTCGCCTGCTGGTCATCAACGGTGAGCTGGTGGCGGCTGCCCGGCGGGAACCGGCCCACGTGACCGGAGATGGGGCGACCACCATCCGTGAACTCATCGAGCACATCAACGCGGATACCCGCAGGGGTTTTGGACACGAGAAGGTCCTCACCCGCATCGAGATCGATGTCATGACCGAGCGGCTGCTGGCCCAGCAGGGGCTGGCCCTGGAGAGCCGCCCGCCCAAGGGAGAGGTGGTCTACCTCAAGGCCACGGCAAACCTCAGTCAGGGCGGGACCGCGACGGATGTTACCAGCGAAATACATCCCGATATTAAACGACTGGCCGAGCGAACGGCGCGCATCATCGGACTCGACTGTGTGGGTGTGGATGCGCTGGCCCATGACGTCTCGCTGCCCGTGGCCAAGTCGGGGCTCAAGGTCATTGAGGTAAACGCGGCGCCGGGGTTCCGGATGCATCTGGAGCCCACCAACGGCAGCGCGCACAATGTGGCAAAGCCCTTGGTGGATATGCTCTTTCCCCTGGGCTACACCAGCGTCCCCGTGCTGGCGGTGACCGGGACCAACGGGAAGACCACCACGTGCAAACTCATCACCCACACCCTGAAGTACTCGGGGAAAAAGGTGGGGCTGGCGTGCACCACAGGCATCAGCATCGACGGCAATGATATATTATCAGGGGATTACAGCGGTCCCGAGGGCGCGGGGATTATCCTCCGCGAGCCCACGGTGGATCATATTGTGCTGGAGGTGGCCCGGGGAGGCATCGTCCGCCGGGGCGTGGGCGTGCACGAAGTGGATGTGGGGGTCTTGCTCAACATCGGCAATGATCATATCGGGACGGACTGGGTAGAGACCCAGGAAGAGCTCTGCCTGGTGAAGTCCACGGTCATCGAGATAGTGAAGCACACGGGGACCTCCGTCCTCAATGCCGACGACCCGCTCACCATGAGTGTACGAAGCCACGCACGGGGGAGCGTGATTCTCTTCTCGCTGAACCCTGCAAACCCCATCTTGATCGAGCATATTGAACAGGGGAAGACCGCCGTCACCGTGGTCAACCGGAACGTGATCATCCGCACCAGCGGGCTGGACATTGTCCTGTGCACCATTGAAGAGATCCCCATCACCTTCGGGGGGATTGTGGAGTTCAATATCGCCAACGCGCTGGCGGCCATTGGGGCGCTGCATGCGCTGAAGCTGCCGGTCGCCCAGATTCGGAACGGCCTCTTGAGCTTCTACCCCTCGGTGAACCAGAACCCCGGCCGCATGAAGATGTTTGACTTTGAAAAATTCAAGGTGCTCGTGGATTATGGGCACAACCCCGACTCCGCCCGTGCACTGGCCAAGCTGCTTCCCCGGCTCTCCAAGGGGCGGAAAATCAGTCTGTGTCATGGGACGGGAAGTCGGCCCGATGACCAGATCATTGAATACGGGAGAGTACTGGCCACGGTGTACGACCATGTGCTCATAGCTGATTTTGATCCGAGGCATCGGCGCCCCGGAGAGACCCAGGAGCTCGTCCGCAAAGGGCTGATGATCGGCGGCATGGCGTCGGAGAATATTGAAATCATTTTAGACACCAACGCCGCCCTGGATATTCTTTTTTCCCAGGCCCGGGCCGGTGACCTGCTCGTGGTCCAGCCCGATGAACTGGAAAAGATTCTCGGCCAGATCATCGAACGGTACCGAAACATTCACCACGAAAATTAAACACAGTCGCTCCACGCACAACAGCCATTATTGTTCACAATGTTCAGTGGACAATCAGAAGGAAAAAAGGGGGTCAGAGTAAAAGAAAAAACGGCCCTGGAATAAAAGAGTGTGAAGGTTGCATTTCAGTTCCGGATGTATAAGTGTTAGGAGAAGGAATTAGGAACTGAAAGGTTTTGCAGTAGGGGGTCCAGGGGGGACGAAGAGTCCCCCATGGCCGTCAAGGGAGGGTCTGGGAGGTGAGCCAGCATGTTTCGAAGAAACACAGGCACCGTGCATAACTTACACAACCAGCCTGCTGGCGAAGACTTCACAAACGTAGCAAAGACTCCTAAGCGGAGTCTTTCGTTTGTTCAGCGCCCAGCGGGGGTCGTCAGGGGGCCAGCGGCCCCTTGACCTCGGGTTTGGGGCGAGAAGCCCCAATTTGTAGCCAATCAAAAATATAGCTAAAATAACAGTGCCTGACCTGTCAGGAAAAAGATGTGAGCAATCATGAGGCATAACAGCGGGGGATGGGTTGCGGGAGAGCCCCATTGTGCTGGACTATGGGTTCCGGGCAGGCCTACTTGCAGATGATGGAGAATTGCTTGAGGGCGTCGTCCCAGTGGAAACACACCTTTGCCGTGCACTCGGACTTCCCCGTGGGGATGGATTTCACCTTGCGGATCACCAGAGACCAGGGTCTGCGCTCCCAGACGTAGTAGCTGCATCCCAGAAATCCCGATTCGTAAATAAACCCGATGCGTTTACCGTCGGAAGATTCGGCCTTGGCCACATAGGTGTCAAAGAGGTCGCGCCCGATGTTGGCGGCGGTGAGCCCCAGCACGGCCGTGGATGACCAGATGATAAACACCACGAGCCAGACCCACGAGCGCTTTCGTGTCTGCGTATCCTTGGGGGGAAGCCCCTTCCGCCACTTGAAGAACACCCGGATCCACACCAGGGTTATCACAAACAGGAGCACTATCATCGCGCTGAGCAGCTGGCCCACCCCCGGTGTCAGGCGCTCATTTGGTGAACTCCATGCCGCCAGAGTCGCGGCCAGGATGGCGCACAGCACCCCCCACGCCACGTGGATCTTTGTCAGACGCCCAAGTGAGAGATACCAGAGAGTCTTTTTCGGGGCACTGTGATGCTTCTTCTTCATGAGTGGCCGCTCCCTTTCACGATGAATCCATATAACATTTCACTGCGTTACTTATTGGATCACTATTGTCCACAAGGGGAGTCTTGTCAATTGGTCAGCAAATATTGTGCTGTATTTTGCCCGCAATCCGGAGTAAGAAACAGATCCCTTACACGCGAACCAACAGCTTTCCAGGAGTGGTTATGGCACATCTGACTGTCAAATCAGGCTATCGTGATCTCGAGAAACGTATCAACCGCTTTCCCCAGGGGGCGCCCCCCTCGGAGCTGCTCTTTAAGATACTCTCCCTGCTCTTCTCGGAGAATGAAGCCCGCCTGGTGTCCCGGATGCCCATCAGGCCCTTCACCTTGCAGAAGATCGCCGGAATCTGGAGAATGAGCGAGGAGGAAGCGGAGCGCATCTGCAATGACCTGGCCGACAGGGGGATGCTGGTGGATCTGGTTGACGAGCACACCCAGACCTACGTGCTGCCACCGCCCATGGCGGGCTTCATCGAGTTTTCACTCATGCGGGTGCGCAAGGATGTTGACCAGAAAGCCCTCTCTGAACTCTACTACCGGTACCTCAACGTGGAGGAGGATTTTGTGCGGGAACTCTTCACCGTTGGGGAGACCCAGATCGGCCGGGTGTTCGTGGAAGAGAGCGCCCTCGTCAGGGATAACACCCTGCAGGTGCTTGATTACGAGCGGGCCTCCCATGTAATCAACGATGCCTCCCACATCGGCATCGGGGTGTGCTACTGCAGGCACAAAATGGAGCACGTGGGGAAAAACTGCGACGCCCCCATGGACATCTGCATGACCTTCAACACCAGCGCGGCCTCCCTCATCAAGCACGGCATCGCCCGCTCCGTAGACGCCGCGGAGTGTCTTGACCTCCTCGCCCTGGCACGGGAGAAGAACCTGGTGCAGTTCGGTGAGAATGTCCAGCAGCGGGTCAACTTCATCTGTAACTGCTGCGGATGCTGCTGTGAAGCGCTGCTGGCCGCCCAGCGGTTCGGTTTTATGAACCCTGTGGCCACCACGGGGTTTCTCCCGGTGGTGAACACCGACCTGTGCAACGGGTGCGGCAAATGCGTGGACGTGTGCCCGGTTGAGGCCCTCTCCCTGGTGTCCGCCAATGATCCCCACAAACCCAAAAAGCGCAGAGCCAAGGTGGATGAGCGGATCTGCCTGGGGTGCGCCGTGTGTATCAAGAACTGCACGCCGAATGCTCTCACCCTGAAACCACGGGAACAGAAAATCATCACCCCCGTGGACTCCACCCACAAGGTGGTGCTCATGGCCATGGAGCGGGGCAAGCTGCAGAACCTCATCTTTGACGAGGGGAGTAAAAGCCACCGCGCTCTGGCGGCCATCCTGGGCGTGCTGCTCAAGCTTCCCCCCATGAAGAGACTCATGGCCCTCAAGCAGGTGCGCTCCCGCTACATTCTCTCCCTGCTGGCGATGACTTCGCAAACGTAATGAGGACTCCTAAGCGGAGTCTCCCGTTTGCTCAGCTGCCCATTGGC
>JAHJLU010000182.1 GCA_018821745.1 Myxococcota bacterium
ATATAAACAATATAAATAACGTCAATAACACAAATAATATTAATAACACCAATAATGTGAACAATACCAACAATGTGGTGACAACTCCCGCCAATCGGAACAAGACACCGGAGGACGCCATGCAGAAGATCTTCCCCGGCTATACCCACACGTTGGAACAGATTGGTGGCAATGACATCTATGTGGCCAGGGACTCCAACGACCAGATTATGGGTGTGGGTATTGTGGCGGACCACTATGGGTTTAACAGCAGTATCCAGACCATGACCTGTATCGACAGCACGGGGAACACCCTGGGACTGGAGACCATCACCCAGTATGAGTCCTGGTGGGATATGATCGGTGAGTCCTTTTTCCTGCAGTTTGACGGCATTCTTTTTGACGATGTCACGTTGCTCCCCGAATACGATGAGGGGTGTACCCCTCAATGTACTGCGCTTTACAGTGCGGTGGGCGATGTTGATGCCGTCTCCGGTGCCACCTGGTCCTCCGATGCGGTCATTAAAAATGTCATGGACACCTACCTCATTTACGACACCCTTCCCTGAGACATGCACAGGCGAGGCCAGTTGAGGAGATCTCCTCCTGTGAGTGGGGGTTTTTCAACACCGGCCAAATAAGTGAATTCCTCTCTTTTTTACAAAACATTATAATGATTGACATATTGCTAAATTTAAGGGAGCCGTGGGGGGGGCGAGTTTCCATCGCCCACTTTCACACCGTATATTTTTTTCACACAGGCCTCGGAGGGTCCCTTCATGGGAGAGGCTGACCATCACCGGGGAAAAAATAAGGGGGTTACTAATAAATAGTGTTGTATTCTCGTCGGTTACCATCGTTTTTTCCCAAAGGAGAGATTGTTTTGAGCCGGGAAAACCTGCTGGATCCCGGAAAAAGTGCCGGAACAGGTCTTGACAGGGGTTGATCTTCTGGGTGATTTCCTGTAAATATGCGCTGCGTTACCGTGTATGCAAAAATGTAGTCCATTTTTTTGCATTGAAAAACATAATATGTTCTTGTGCTTACTGGGCTGAGTCGTACATGCCCACTATTTAGGCATGTCTTTTGCTCAATGAATTGCCCCATGCCGGGGCTGATCCCGGCGGGAGAGAACATGGTACCTATTAACAGCCTCGCACCACAGACCAGAGAAAATCGGGCTCCCCAGCGGAACCCATCTGTTAGTGCGTACTGTGCCTCCACCACCCTCTCTCCCCTCGATGCCCTCAAGCGTTTCGATAAAAATCCCCACGATTTTCTGCTTCTGCTGGATTCCCTCGGGCTCTTGATCGGGACGATTACCCACAAGGATATCCAGCGCGCTCTCATCGATCATCAGTCCTTCGACTTCCAGCTTGATGAGATCGCCAGGCGCCCCATTGTGGTGCTCTCCCCCTTCGACAGTTTTGCCACGGTTATCGACCTCTTCCAGAACAGTGACGTCTCCTTTATCCCCATCGTGACCCACGACGGCTATCTGCTCAACTGCATCATGAGGGATCAGTTTCACACCCTGGTTTTAGAGGAGATTACCTACCACTTCAGCCTAGATTTTTTTGCCCTCGACAAGAAAAAGCGGCAGTTTAATCTGGCACAGCGTCCCTGGGGTTTTTATAAATCCCTGTTTATTTCGGAGTTTACCCAGACCAAGGTTATCACTGTCTTCCCCGGTGAGCAGCTCTCTTTGCAAAAGCACCACAAGCGCGAGGAGCACTGGACCGTGGCCAAGGGTGAGGGCCTCATGGTTCTTGGAGAGACCTCCTTTGCCGTGAAAAAAGGGGATAACATTACCATCCCCAAGGGTGAAGTCCACCGCATTAAAAACACCCACAGTTCCAAAAATCTTGTCTTCATCGAGGTTCAGTTGGGTGATTACTTTGGAGAGGACGACATCGTCCGCCTCGAAGATACCTACGGCCGGGTCTGAATCCCCCGCTGATTTTCCATTGTCCAGGTTATCAGGAGGAACAGAGCGCTTCGAAACGTCTGTAAGTTTCGCCTATTCTCCCCAGGGAGCGGGACCCCTGATCTTCAACCACCACAGAAGCAGCGGCGGATCCCAGGAGTGCGGCGTGTCGCGCTGAGAGTCCGGCGGCGAGTCCCAGGGAGGTGGCCATGGCAAAGGTGTCGCCGGCCCCGGTGGGGTCAACAGTGGTGGTGGGAAAAATGCCTGTGTTTTCAACTTTTTCTGCCGAGTAAACGGTGCAGCCTCGCTCTCCGGCGGTCACAAAGATGAGGGGCACCAGGTCCCTCAGTCGCAGGAAAAGTTGGGGGCTCCCGAAAAGATCCAGATCTTCCTCGGAGAAGAAGAGGGCGTCAACCCCCTGAAACAATTGGTCGGGGATAATTCTGTCGTCTTTGACCACCACCCGGCGGCCCCTGTGGCCCGATTCCCCTTTTTTTAAAAACCCCTGGAGAGAGAGGGTTGTATAGGCAGCCTGCACCACCTGCTGCCAGGGATCCGAGGGATCAATCTCTCCCATGACGGGGGCCAAAAAAAGCAGATCCGGGTTGCACAGATTTTTTGGGAGATCCCCGGTAGTAATGTCCCGGGCCTGGGTCTCCACGTGCTGGACACGAAGCCCTCCCTCGGGATAGGAGTTGGTGAAAACTGTTGTGCTGCCACCGGTTAGCATATGAAGGGTGAGCCCCGCAAGATCCTCTGCGCAGAGAAAATCATCCCCTACGGCGGTGAGCAGATCGGACCGCGCCCCAAGACCCAAGGCACATCGGGCGCCAAAAAATGCGCACCCTCCGGGGACAATCGCTTCACAGTACCGATCGTGGGTGACCTGCCCCACGCTCAGGCTTCGCAAAGAGGCGATGCGTTGCTGCAGATTCATGCGAAGAACTCCCCCGCAGAAATATTGTACGCCTGACCCGTAATGGCGCCTGCCTCGGGAGATGAAAGAAAAACAATAAGATGGGCAACTTCTTTGGCCGTGACGAAGCGCTTGAGGGTGATGGCTTCCTCTGCGGCCTGCCGCTCCTGCTCCGGTGTGGTTCCATTCACCGTGGCGGTGTGGACAAGATCCGCCCGGGCCATTTTGGTGTCTACCCAGCCGGGACACACGGCGTTTACGGTAATCTGCCTGGGGGCCAGCTCCTTGGCGAAACACTTGGTCAGGCCGAGCACCGCATGTTTGGAGGCGGTGTAGGCGCCGTATCCGTGTCGACCCAGTTTGCCCAGGCCCGAGGAGACAATCACCGCCCTGCCGTTGGGAGTGATTTTATCGTGGAGCGCCCGGAAGAGATACCAGACGCCGTCAACATTGGTGGCCATGGTCCTCCGGTATACATCATCGGCGCCTGCTTCATCCAGGCGCCCCTGGGCGCAGACCCCCGCGGAAGCAATAATGATATCAACTGATTCTATGTTCTTGAGGGCCTCCTTGAGGGCCTCGGGGCTGGAGACATCCACTGCCAGGGGAATGATGGTTCCCGGGCCTGATCCCAGGGCCACGGTCTCATTCAGTTGGCCCTTGTTTCGTCCCAGCGCAATGACTTCATACCCTTTTTCGTCAAGAAGGAGGGCACACTCTCTCCCGATGCCGCTGGAGGCTCCTGTGATTATCGCTCGTTTCGCCATAGATCACTCCTTGCTTTGATTAAAGGCCTCCACCAGGACCTCCTGGGGAACGGGAATGGCATAATCACCATGCACCTGCCACATGTTTCCCACACTCGAGAGCAGCGCCATGCGTGTACCCTCGGTGAGATAGCGTTTGTTGTATTTCAGGGTCTTGAGCATGTCCGAAGAGGATATGTCCCGGGGAACCTTCACGGGGAGCCCGAACTTGGTGAGGAGCTCCTCATGGAGATCCACCAGGCTCTGGTCACAGCCTCCCATGATCCTTGCGACCCTGGCAGCGACCATCATGCCGATGGCGACGGACTCTCCGTGGTAGAGGGTGTATCCGCTCAGGTGTTCCACGGGGTGGCCCACGGTGTGACCATACTGGAGCACCATCCCCGCGGAGAGTTCCTTGGGATCGTCTTTTGAGAGGGCACATTTGAGGCGCACGTTACGCCGGATGACCGCCTCAAGGAGATCGAGATCACGAACAAAGTCACCACGATAGTTCAGCAGGAGATCCACATAGGATTGTTCCTGACCAAGGGCGTGCTTGATGACCTCGGCCATCCCGTCGTGGATCAACCGGGTGTCCAGGGTGAGGAGGGTCTCCACATCCACCACAACCATGCGAGGGCTGAAATAGGACCCCACCATATTCTTGCCCATGTGTCCGTTGATGGCCTGTTTGTGGCTGATGGCCGCATCGGACTGGGCCATGAGGGAAGTGGGCAGGTGGACCAGATCAAGTCCACGGTAGATGGTGGAGGCGATGAACCCGCAGACGTTACAGACAACCCCGCCACCAATGGATATGAACACAGAGCGCTCATCCACCCCCAGTGACAGTACTTTTTGTGTCATATCAACATAGTTGGCCAGACTTTTTGACTCTTCCCCGTCGGCCATTATGAGGAGGTGGCTGCGGTATCCCTGTTCTCGAAGGGATTGCTCGAAGGGGATCCCGTAGAGGGGACCCACGGTGTTGTCGGTGAAAACAAAGATGGGTGAGGAGGCCGCGTCGGGAGGGATGACACTCATGGACTCGGGATTTTTAAAGAGCCCGCGTCCCACCAGCATGGTCGTGGTAACCGGCTTTCCGGCGATAAAATCAAAGGACTCAAAGTTTTCATTGTGTTTGGGCAGGGGTTTGACAAACCGGGTTCGAAAGCTCTTTCGATAGGCCATCTCTGCTGCGACGAGATCCAGGGGAGTGTCCACATCATACCAGACGCCCGATTCCATGGGGACGGCGGTGAGAAGATTCTGGGAGGCGATCCCCGAGAGCCCCGCGGAGAGGGTCCGTGAGGAGCCCTGGGAGATGCTGTGCTCAAGGTGGGACAACAGCGCCCCGGGGGCTGCCGCAAAAAGACCGGCGTCGATCCCGTTGAAATCCTTTAATACATCAGAAATTGCAATGATTTTCGAGTCGACGCATTGGACCTTGACCGCCGAGTCGATGTTGATCTCGGGATTCTCACGGGTATCCACCAGAAGATGGACCTCCCCCTCCCCTGGGTGGCGTGAGACCATAAGCTGGATGTGGCTGTCGTCGAAGTAGTGGTCCCCCATCGAGAGAATAAAAGGTTCCGTGAAAAGGCCCCTGGCCGCCAGGGCACTCCGTGAGATTCCCTCGCTCCAGTTTTCACACTCCACAAACCGAATATCAAGGCGGGTGACATAGTGGGAGCTCACAGCCTTGATAATTTTTTCCTTCTCGTACCCGACCACAATATAAATGGTGGTGATACCAGCCGCCGCCAGTTGATCAATGAGCCTGAAAATCAGGGGATTTTCCCCAACTTTAACAAGGGGTTTCAATGTGTTGGGACGGTCGAGCCGTTTCCCGGCGCCCGCCGCCAGGATAAGCGCTTTGGTGATCATGATAGTACCTCGCTGGGGAGTCGCCAGGTGGCCCCCATCATTGAGTAACATGATAAGAAATAATTGAAATTATCTTTTTGACAGGACATATTATTATTTATTATTTCAATTACATGGATGAATGATGATGGAATGTGTCAGCGTCCGTGGGGAAAACCCGTCGGTACGATCCGGTCCCCGGAGAAACGCATCTTTGTACTCCGGGGAGTATTTTTCGAGGGACTCGTGGAGTTTCCTGGGGTAAAAAGAAGGCTATGGAGCCAAAACAATGCCTTGCCGAGATACTCATATCCCGGTCAAATTGCAGCAATAAAGGGGTGACCCTCATCGGGGGCGGCCAGAGTGAATTTCTTTCCTACAAAGTGCTTCATGGGCGTGCCCTCGGCGGACTTTGCGCTCTGGCCAGCAGGGGTATAGAGGCACCGACGCCGCTTGTGATGATGGTCTCCCCGGCTCGGGATTTTCTCACGGCGTTTTGGGCGGCCCAACTGGGAGGGATGGTGCCCGTCCCTGTCTCCATGGGTCAAAAACCGGAGCATCTGCGGCGGCTCACCAGGATAATGGAGTACTTCCCAACGGCCCCGATTCTGGCACCCGAGGGCTACCGACCGTTTTTTGCATCCTGTGGGTTGTTGTCGCGATTTATCGCCTATGAGTCTTTGAAACTCTCAGAAGACGCCGTCCCTGTCGTCAGTCCCGGTTCCACGGGGCTTATTCAATTCTCATCGGGTTCCACGGGAGCACCCACGGGGGTGATCCTCTCCCAGAAAAATCTGGTGAGCAATATTGTGCATATATCCAAGAAGATAGAATATCTCGGGGATGACTCCACCTCCCTGAGTTGGATGCCGCTGAGCCATGATATGGGGCTCATCGGGATGCATCTGGTCCCCCTCTTGTTAGGGTGGTCACAGGTGCTCATGGATCCCGCAGTGTTTTTGGAGGAGCCCATAAGGTGGCTCGAGGCCCTCGAACAGAACAAAGTCACGGTCACGGCCTCGCCGAATTTTGGCCTCGGTTATACGCTGTCGAGGCTGGGGGAGCCCGGCTTTTCAGCCTATGATCTCTCCTGCCTTCGGCTCCTGATAAACGGAGCGGAACCCATCTCTCCTTCCGTCTGTCGGAGTTTTTCCCTGGAGCTTTCCCGGGCAGGGTGCCCAACCAATCCCATGGTCCCTGTCTATGGACTGGCCCAGGCGACCCTGGCTGTCACCTTCTCAAAGCCTGAAAACCCTCTGGGGAGCCTCTCCCTGGATAGAGACGCCTTGAGTCGCGGGGAGGCGGTCCTCTCACGCGATGAATCGGCTCTGGAGCTTGTGTCTTTGGGTAAACCCCTAGAAAATACTGAGGTTATTATTGTAGACCCCGAGGCTCGCCTGGTGAGCCCCCTCCCCGAGGAGGTGGTTGGAGAAGTGCGGGTCCGCGGTGAAAGTGTGGCCATTGATCAGGTTGGGGGTGAACTCCCGGTGGAGCAGGGCTGGTTGTGTACCGGTGATATGGGATTTTTGCACCACGGGGAGCTCTATATCACCGGTCGCACAAAAGATATTTTCATTTACGGTGGCCAAAATTATTATCTCAATGATTTTGAACGTATTCTCGAGGAGAAAGGGGGAGTACCCCCCGGACAGGTGGCCTGCGCGGTCCTCCCCCCACAGGACGGGGGAGAGGAGTGCATGGTGGTTTTCCGCGAGAAATATCTGCGTCGGGTTGCCGAGACTTCCGGCATGTCCATGGAGCAAGCCATGCAGGCTCAGGGACAACTCTTCTCAACCCTGCTGGGGAGGGAGGCAGGGGTTCCCCTGAAAAAAGGCGCGATCATGCAATCTTTTCCCAAAACCACCAGCGGAAAACTCCAGCGATTTCTTCTGACGCAGGCAGTGCTCAATAATGAGATACCCCTTGTTATTTTTAAAGAAAAAATTAAAGAGAGTGATTGGCTCGTCGCCCTGTGGGATGAAACGCTCCCCCCGCGGGAGGGTGGACACGTCACCGATCCCGACGCTTCATATTTTGATCTGGGGGGAGACAGCCTCTCTTTGGCGAGGCTTCTGGGAAAAATTACCAACAGGGTGGGGGTGCGGGTCTCTTTCAGCGCTTTTTATTCCCGTCCTACCCTGAGAGTCCTCACTGAACTGGTGTCGGGTGCACCCCACAGGGAATCCGAAGGCACGGGAGTAACAAATGATGGAGTCCTTGCGCTGCCCGGTCCTGCGAGAAGAATATTTATCGCCCAGTCGCTCATAAATCTGTCGGAGCGCTATGATTCCCTCACCTACAACCTTCCGCAGCTCATTGGCATACGAGGTGCCCTGGATGTGGAACGTCTCTCCGATGCTTTTGCGGATCTGTTTGCCCGCCACCCCGTCCTGTCGTCTTATGTTGGATTTGAGGGGGGAGAGGCCACGCTGATGAGGGGTCCCGTCGAGCCCTTTCGCCTTGCAAGGGAAGAAGGATGTGCCCGGGAAGTGGGTGATCGATTCAACGATTTTGTGCGTCCTTTTAATATTGGGAAGGGACCGCTCATCCGACTCAGACTGGTTTCACAAGATGAACAGAACCATTGGCTGTTTCTTGATATTCATCATTGTATCATTGACGGGATTTCCCTGGGGATTCTGCTGCTGGAACTGCTGGAACGCTACATGGGTCGAGTGCTGCCGCAGCCCACGGCGGATTACTCAGCATACACCAGGTGGTTTCATGGGCAAAAGACCCTGGCCTCCTACCAATCCCAGGGGGAGTACTGGCGCGCGCTGCTCACGGAGCCCATGGATTCCCTCACCTTCCCCGTCAATCCCCAGGGGTGGGAGCGTGGCGTGTGGAGAAGCGAAGGTCTGCTCCCATTATCATTGATGCAACAATTCAGAAATATGAAGGAGACCACTGGTGTGAGCGACACCGCGCTGCTGCTGTCACTGGTGGCCCTCTATCTCTACCGGGTAACAGGGGTGGAGCAGTTCCTCATGGGGCTGGTGGTCTCCGGCAGGGAGGCAGGCTTCACCGGCACCGTGGGGAACCTCATCAACCTGGTTCCTGTGGTGTGTCGGCCCGCGCAGACCAGGACGGTAAAAGAGCTTGCGCTGACGATCCATGGTACGCTGGCGGGGGCATTGGAAAATCAGCAGTACCAGTATGAGAGCCTCATGAGACACCGAAAGGGCGGAACATCGCTGTTTGATGTGGTGTGTATTTATCAGAACTTCATCAATCTCGGTGAGCCTGTCCATGTAATGGGAGAATCACTGGGGAATCTCCCCTTTCAACTGTCCCTGGAGCGCTTCTCCACGGGGTTGATGGGAGGGGACCTGAGCTTTGAATTTATTCCCCGCGGCGACGAGCTGGTGATCCGCAGTGAGGTCTCCAGGGAAATCGCGCCGGAGTTTTCCCTTGCCCTCATCCCCACCTTCATCGCCCTGTGTGAGGAGGCGGTGAAGAAAGAAATGCCCCTGGAACAGTTCCAATTTGGGGATATACCAAAAAGCATGGCGCCGGGAAAGGTCACCGCTGCTGGCGCCCAGCCCCCCTCACTTGTGGAGCGTCTTGTCCACACTGCCAAGAACAATATTCACAAGCCTGCAGTGATCACCGAGGATCAGGCGTGGACCTACGGGGAGTTGTTCCGTCGGGCTGAGTCTTCGGTGGCCGAGCTGGCAAAATATTCTGCGCTGATCATTGAAAGTGGAGATGTTATTCACCGACTCTCGCTCATGCTGGGGTCCCTCATGGCCCGGGTCCCCTTCGCTATTCTGGATCCCGGCCTGCCCCTGGCCAGAAGAGAGAGGCTTCTGCGTATTTTTCCCGGGGCACCGGTGCTCTGTGAGGGGAATGCTGTGTGGTCTGCGGATGACTGGAGTTTTTTCCTCGAGAGCAGTGATACCTCGGGGAGACCCGGTCCCGGAGGCTCCGGAGGGGTCCTTGTTTTTACGTCGGGGACAACGGGGGAAGCCCGTGCGGTGCTGGTGAGCCATGAAAATATTGCGCATTACATGGACGCATTTTTTCAGGTGGTGGCGCTGGGGACTTCTCACGTGATAGGGACCTCCTCCTCCTTTATGGTCGATATTTCCTTTGAGGCTTTTTTTGGGGCCTTTCTCTCGGGCGCCGCCCTCTTTG